>CAMCYT010000093.1 GCA_945885485.1 Prosthecobacter debontii | reverse complement strand
TCACGACCGAGACGGCGGTGATCGCGTTTTTTGGCTTCTTCGAGTCGGTTGAGATGCTCTTCGAGTTCTTCTTTGTTTTCGAAGGCGGTTCCGTAAAGCCGCTGAAGTTGGCCTTTGGATTCGTCACCCATGTAGAACGATGAGGAAACCGACATGAGTTTCACGTTCTTGCACTTCGAAGTGTAACCGACGTGCGGGCCGGCGCAGAGATCGATGAAGTCGCCGTTTTGGAAACAAGAGATTTGTTCGCCCTCGGGAATCTTATCGATCAGATCGAGTTTGAAACGGGAGGCGTTGCCTGGGCGTTCGCTGAGCCCGCCGAGCCGGCCGGATTCTGCCATGGCTTTGGCTTCTTCGCGGGAGATCGCCTTGTATTCAAATTTTTGGTTTTCCTTGGCGATCTTCTTCATCTCTGCCTCGATTTTCTCGAAGTCATCCGGAGTGATTCGGTGCTGCATTTCAAAATCGTAATAGAAACCATTTTCAATCGGCGGGCCGTAAGCGAACTGCGCATCCGGCCAGATCCGGAGAATGGCGGTGGCCATCACGTGTGCAGCGGAGTGGCGCACGCGCTCAAGGTCGGTCATCTGGTGGCGTTCTTCTAAAGTCTTACGGTCGGACATGGGGCGGCTTTTGAAGCAGGGATGGGGAGGAAAGTCAATGGCGCGGAGGGAGATTGATTGGAGGGGGTATCTGACTTTAAAGGAACTTTACCTGGGGATTGAGCCGGCAATCTCAAATAACCCAAAATCCTCGCCTAGACATTTCGCTCAAGTTGATTAAGTTCCCTCACCGAGATGGCTCAGCCCTCGGCAAATACTCATCATGTCTGATCCTGAAAATAATACTCCTCCGCCAAATAACGCCAACCGCCCTCCGAATGAAGGGGGCGCCTTCAACTGGCGTGGGCTTGCTCTATTTGGTCTAGCTGCCGTGATCCTTGGCGCTGCTCTTTACGGTTCTCAACCGAGCGGTAAGGCAGCTCCTCTTAAATACTCGGATTTCCGTAAAAAACTCGATCAAGGTTTGGTCATCTTGGATGATCCTGAGCGCCCGCTAAAAGTGGTCACCAGTGATTCTGCTTACGACGCTACGATTACCGGTTGGGTGCGTCCGGCAATGATTCCGCCTAAGGATGATGATAAAAAAGTAGAAAACACTTATTTCAAAGTAGCTGTAAATCTGGATCTCCAAGGCGATGAAATTCGTTCACTTCTTGGAAACAATATTCGAATGGAACAGGAAGCGAATCAGCCCACGCTTCCGCAAGGGACATCCGCTGTAACACTTTCTCTTGCTGATTTTCGTAAGGCACTCGCTTCAGGCGAAGTGATAGCCGATGACTCGATCCTTCCGTTGCAAGTCATCGCATCGACGGATAAGAATTCCACGGCGTTCATTGTAGGAAAACGTGCAGTGGTCACCAACATGATCAAACCTACCGACAAGGAAGGAAAGCCTGTTGCTGCAGCCCAATTCAAAGTCAGTGTCTCGTCCGCTATCCTTGGCGATGAGTTGCGTGAGTTACTTAAAGATAAGGCCCAGTATGTTCGCGAATCGGATTATCTTGCCCGTGCGCTTTTCACCTTTTTGCCGTTTCTCCTGATCATCCTTCTACTTTTCTTCTTGTTCCGCCAACAAATGAAATCCGCCGGTAAAGGCGCGATGTCGTTCGGTAAATCCAAAGCACGCTTGCTGACGATGGATCGTAACAAAGTGACATTCAAAGACGTCGCCGGTATTCAAGAAGCCAAAGAAGAGCTTTTCGAAATCGTCGATTTCCTGCGTGATCCTAAAAAATTCCAAAGACTCGGAGGATCGATTCCGAAAGGAGTGCTGATGGTAGGCTCTCCAGGAACTGGTAAAACTTTGTTGGCTCGCGCCATCGCAGGTGAGGCCGATGTTCCGTTCTTCTCCATCTCCGGTTCCGACTTCGTGGAAATGTTTGTCGGCGTCGGCGCATCACGCGTTCGCGACATGTTTGAACAAGGTAAAAAACATGCGCCTTGTTTGATTTTCATCGATGAGATCGATGCAGTCGGTCGTCACCGTGGACACGGCATGGGTGGCGGACACGATGAGCGCGAGCAAACGCTTAACCAACTTCTCGTTGAAATGGACGGCTTCGATACTCAGGAAGGCGTCATCATCATCGCCGCGACTAACCGCCCGGATGTGTTAGATCCTGCGTTGCTTCGCCCGGGTCGCTTCGATCGCCAAGTCACCGTTTCTCTCCCAGATGTCAACGGTCGCGAGGAAATCCTCCGCGTGCATGTGAAGAAAATCAAACTCGCTGCTGGTGTTGAGCTTGGGACGATTGCTCGAGGCACTCCAGGTTTCTCTGGTGCAGAGCTCGCGAACTTGGTCAACGAGGCAGCCCTGTTAGCTGCTAGAAAAGGCCTTAGCGCCGTTACCCTCGCTGAAATGGAAGAGGCCCGCGACAAAGTCCGTTGGGGACGTGAACGCCGTTCACTTGCGATGTCCGAAAAAGAAAAAACCGGCACCGCATGGCACGAAGCAGGTCATGCCTACCTGAACATGGTTCTGCCGCACACGCATCCGTTGCACAAAGTTACCATCATCCCACGTGGTCCTTTCTTGGGCGCGACAATGTTTCTTCCAGATGGCGATAAATACTCCACTCAGAAAAAAGAAGCACTTGCGAACTTGATCGTCACCATGGGTGGCCGCATCGCAGAAGGTTTCCATTCCGATGATATTTCCAACGGCGCATCCGGCGATATCCGCCAGGCCACCTCGCTCGCCAGAAACATGGTTTGTGAATGGGGTATGTCGGATAAACTCGGAATGGTCGAATACGGCGAGGGCTCCAGTCCTGTTTTCCTTGCTCGTGATATGAATAAGGGTCGTAATTACTCTGAGGAGACTGCGATGGTCATCGACGCAGAAATCAAAAAATTCATCGATGCTGCCTTCAATGAAGCAGAACGAATCCTCACGGAAAATCGCGATACGGTTGAAAAAATAGCGTTGGCTCTGCTTGAGTATGAAACCCTCGATGGCTCGCATTTGCAGGACATTATCGATCACGGTGAAATGCGCAACCCGCCCACCGCGCCCAAACCACCTCCGGTCCCCGAGGAAATTTCCAAACAATCCGCAGCAAAGAAATCTCAGGAAGAAAAACCCGAAGACAACGGCCCACTTCCCGGAGCCATTGGCGCGACGGCTTGAGTTCATCCATGACTCGCGGCTGTAAAGTCGCCATGGCTGAATTTCCGGTTGGATTTTTGATTAAAGATCGAAAAATTTGCGTAAACCTCTTCGGTGGTTTTCACATTTTTTGATTCATGCATCGTTTTATCCCCATAAGCCTCCCTTTGATTTTTCTCAGTCATTCCCTGAATGCCGAGATTGATTTCGCACGCGATATTCGCCCTATTCTCAATGCAAACTGCACTGCCTGCCATGGCGGGGTGAAAGAGGCAGCCGAGGTTTCATTCATCTACCGTGATCTCGCTCTCGGAAAAGGAGAGTCCGGTAAACCTGTTATCGTTCCCGGAAATCCGGATGCTTCGGAAATGATTGTCCGCATTACTTCCACGGATCCTGATGAAATCATGCCGAAGCCCGAGCACGGCCCGGCACTCGCTAAATTTCAGATCGATCTTCTTCGTCAATGGATCAAAGAAGGCGCGAAGTGGGGCGAGCATTGGTCATTTGTTCCGCCTAAAAAACATGCGTTGCCGCCCGTCAAAAAAGCCGATTGGCCGATCCTTGATCTCGATCATTTCATCCTCGCGCGGCTCGAAGCCGAACAACTCAACCCCTCCAGTGTCGCTAATCCAGAGCAATGGCTGCGGCGTGCATCGTTTGACCTCGTAGGCCTACCTCCATCCATAGAGGAAATCGATGCCTTTAAAAAATCCGCAGCCGAAAACCTACAAACCGCCATCGAGAAAGAAACTGATCGCTTACTTGCCTCTCCTCGCTTCGGTGAACGCTGGGCTTCGGTTTGGCTGGATCTTGCGCGTTACGCAGATTCAGTTGGTTACGCCGACGACAGACGTCGTGAGAACTGGAAATACCGCGATTGGTTGATCGACGCTTTTAACAAAGATATACCCTTCGATCAGTTCACCATCGATCAAATCGCAGGCGATATCATTCCGAACGCCACGCTCGATCAAAAAATTGCCACCACGTTTAGCCGGCTTACCCAAGTCAACAGTGAGGGTGGAACCGATGACGAAGAGTTCCGAGTCGTAGCGGTCATGGATCGCATGAATACCACGTGGGAAGCTTTTATGGGCGTAAGTTTCGGTTGCGTGCAATGTCACTCGCACCCGTATGATCCGATCAAACATGAAGAGTTCTACGACTTCATGGAATTTTTCAATCAAAGTAAGGATTCTGATATTGACGAGGATTTGCCGCGGCTTTCAGTGCCGCTAGATAAATCGCGCTACGACGAGGCAAATCAACTTCACGAACAAATTCTAGCGGCAGAAAATTCATTGTTTGCAGAACGTAATAAAATGGATTCCAAAACACAATGGAAGCCGGTGCGATCGGTCAAAGCCGAAGCGAAGAAGGCAATCCTGACGATTAAGGAGAGGGAGGGTTACGATGAATTTCAAGCCGATGCCAACGTAGCTACCGCAGCGGAGTATGTCCTAACATTTACTACGGATTTAAAAATAGTCACCGCCGTGCGATTGGAAATCCTTCCTATCGATTTGAAAACCGCAGCACACACGCCGGAGTGGGGTGGTATTATCAAACATTTTCTCCTCGATGTGGTGGACGCTAGTGGCAAGGCAACTTCGGTGAAACTTAAGGAGGTTATTGCCGATGAAGCGCATCCGATGTTCGACCCGAATGGTTCGCTCACAGGAGCTGAAAAGGCTTGGGGAACTTACACAAAAATTTTCAAACCCCGCTACGCGACCTTCGTTCTGGATCAACCTCTAACAATTTCACCTGATTTAAAAATCCGCGTCACTTTGAAAAACGGCGGACTTTACTCGGCAAGTTTTCCTATGTGTGTGAAGCGCGGACGCCTTGCCCTAACGGATGAACCCGCATGGATCAATCATCGCCAGGACAGCAGTGTAATTTCCCACAAGCAGGCGATCACCGACGCGCAGCAGAAGCTCAAAGCTATTCCATCCACCACTACACCCGTCATGGTTGAGCGCGAATCAGACCATTATCGCGACACCCACATGTTCATACGTGGAAACTGGTTGGATAAAGGTCATCTTGTGAAAGAGGGGAATACCCCAAAACTTTTCCCAGCACTCAAGAAATCCGGTGAACGCGCCACGCGCCTCGACCTCGCGCGTTGGGTGGCTTCACCGGAAAATCCGCTCACCGCGCGCGTTGCAGTGAACCGATTCTGGCTCGAACTTTTTGGAAAAGGCATCGTCCCCACTCCGGAAGATTTTGGCTCTGCCGGCGAGCCTCCGTCACATCCGGAGTTGTTAGATCATCTCGCAGTCACCTTTTCGACCGATATGAAATGGAGCGTGAAATCCATGTTGCGTGAAATCGTCACCAGCGCCACCTACCGTCAGGATTCATCGATCACCGATGAACTCGAAGAAAAGGATGCCGATAACCGTCTTCTCGCCCGTGGCCCACGCCAGCGCTTGACGGCTGAAATGATGCGCGATCACTCGCTCAGTGTTTCAGGTTTGATCAGTCACAACATCGGTGGAATGCCTATCCATCCTCCACTCCCGCCCGGAGTGTGGAATCCTTTTGTCGCTGATGCCTGGAAAACCCCGGAAGTCGGAAACCCCGAGCGTTATCGCCGCTCGGTTTATATTTATTTCAAACGCAGTATTTTGTATCCGCTCTTCAGCTCCTTCGATGTCCCACCGCGTGACCTTTCCTCGAAACGCCGACTCGTTTCCAATACGCCTCTACAAGCGCTGACGACACTGAACGATGCTGCTTTCCATGAGGCCGCGATCGCTTTTTCACGTCGCATGCAAGCGGCGAGTCCTTCTGAGATCGATCAACAAATCGCCGTGGGCTATCGCTTAGCTTCCTCACGCGATATCACCCCGGATCGCACGGAGGAACTGCGCAATCTTTACCAAGCACTTGTAACGGAATACAAAAACTCCCCCGATACCATGAAGGCAATCGCCAAAACACCGGAAGATGCCGCACTCGTCGTGATTGCTTCCGTTTTAATGAACCTCGATGAATCGGTCACCCGCTGACTGCTCGCCTTCATGATTTGAACGCTTTGAGGAGTAATTTAACTTGATATCCGCATTGCCGTAATGCAGCATTGCAGCATGATTGCAGTGCCTGTATCCAAACGTGGTGCCATTACTTTGCCTCCGGACATGCGCCGGAAGCTGGGATTGGATGTCTCCGAGCATCCGTTGATGCTGGTGGAACTCAGAGATGGCGGGATTTTCTTGCAACCCGCGGAAGCGTTGCCGGTGCGGGAAATTCCCGAGCAGACCTTGCAAGCATGGATTGCGGATGATGAAAAGGATGCGGACGCTTTCTGGAACACAGCCAAAAAGGCGTGAAAATTTTCCTCGATAGCAGCGTCTTGCTCTCAGCTTGCGGGTCGACTAGATCGCTTTCCCGATTGATCACGGAAATCGCCGATGAGCGCGGCTGGAACTTGGTTTCGGCCAGTTACTGTCGTGCTGAAACCCAAAAGAATTTAGGAAAACTCGGTACCGAAGCCATTTTGCGATGGCCTGTGCTGGAAGCCTCCGTCGAATGGGTTCCGAATGCGCTCACCAGCCGAAAACCGCTGTTGTTGACTGCATCCAAGGATAAACCGGTGCTTATTTCAGCCTTGGCCGCAACGTGTGATTTATTACTGACTCTCGACAAAAGTGATTTCGAAATACTGCTGGGCACCACGGTGTATGGGATGCTTGTCAGCACACCGCGTGATTTTTTAATCAGCCAAGGACTTGGTCCAACACCAAGCAACTGAGGTTTTTGTAATATTTATATGGATAATTATTCAACGTATAAGCGTATAGTGAAATAGCTTTTAGCTATGAACCTTCTCCAACACCTCCAACAAGAAGAACTCAGTCACGCCACGCGTCGGCATTTCTTAAAAGAAGCAGCCTTCGGCTTAGGTGGTCTTTGTCTCGCTGGGCATAATCTTTTCGGAGCAACGGCAGGAGCTAGTATCAAACGCGATTTCGAGAATCCACTCAACACCATGGCTCCATCCTTCGCTCCTAAAGCGAAGCGGATCATCTTTCTCCACATGGCAGGAGCGCCAAGCCAGATGGAGCTCTTTGATTACAAACCCGTGCTGCAAAAATACGACGGCAAGGATTGTCCGCAGGAATACCTCGAAGGTCAGCGCTTCGCTTTTATTAAAGGTGTTCCGCGCCTGTTAGGTCCGCAGTTCCAATTCAAACAACATGGAAAATCCGGTGCATGGATTTCCGATCGTTTGCCGTCCCTCTACAAACACGCGGACAAACTCTGTTTCATTAAATCGATGGTGACGGATCAGTTCAACCACGCTCCTGCAAAACTTCTCATGCATACGGGCCACCAGAATCTTGGTTATCCATCCATGGGCTCATGGGTCACATGGGGTCTGGGCAGTGAAAACCAAAACCTTCCGGGATTCATGGTGCTGCTCTCGGGTGGACGTGCACCACGTGCTGGCGCGGCGCTCTGGAACAACGGATTTTTGCCTTCCGTTTATCAAGGAGTCCAGTGCCGCACGGGTGGCGATCCTGTTCTCAATGCCGCGAATCCTCCGGGCATCAATCGCAACATCCGCCGCACCGCTTTGGATTCTCTGAACCGACTCAATACCAAAACCCACGAGGAAATCGGCGATCCTGAAACAGTCACTCGCATTTCCCAATACGAAATGGCGTATCGCATGCAGGTTTCTGTGCCAGAGGTCATGACGATCAATGACGAACCCAAGCCGGTTTTGGAAATGTATGGTGCGGAGCCGGGGAAAAATTCTTTCGCGAACAATTGCCTGCTCGCACGCAAACTCGCGGAAAACGGAGTGCGTTGTATCCAGCTTTTCGATTGGGGTTGGGATACTCATGGATCTAGCGCAAAGGAATCGCTCAAAGATGGTTTCGTCCAAAAATGCAAAGACATCGACAAAGCCGTCGGCGCCCTTCTAACCGATCTCGAAATGCGAGGTATGTTGGAAGATACGTTAGTGGTTTGGGGCGGCGAGTTCGGTCGCACGCCCATGCAGGAAAACCGCGGCGGCGCCGCGGCGAATGCCTTCGTCGGACGTGATCACAATCCCAACGCCTTCACCATCTGGATGGCTGGCGGGGGAGTCAAACCCGGCATCTCCTACGGCGAAACTGACGAGCTCGGCTACCGCGTCGGCTCCAATCCCGTCCACGTTCGCGACTTCCACGCCACCATCCTGCATCTCTTCGGCTTCGATCACCACAAACTCTCGTTCCCTTTCCAAGGCCTAAACCAAAAACTCACCGGAGTGAAACCCTCGAAGGTGGTGAAGGCGATTTTGGCATGAATGATAGGAATGGGTAGATGGGGATGTATCATGCAGAATTCCAGTCTTTTCCCTAGCTTGGTCGCCGTGCTATTCGACTCCGGTTTTAGGAGTTGCTTCAGCCAAAAATCACGCCTAACTCCCAATCAACCTAGTTTACTCACCGTACTCCCATATCCATATGATCAAGCCCATACTCGGACTCCTATCGGTTCTCACTTTGACCGCCGCCGGCAACCCCACCGACCTAACTTTCACCAAGTATGCCGGTAGCGACATTGCTCCGTCTCCAGCTTGCCTCGCTGCTGCCGCCACCGGCGAAGTTTATGTCGGCGTTGATCTTCTTGGTTCGCTAGGTAAAGGTCCAGGGAAAGGTCGTATCGTCCGCCTCGTTGACGCTAATCACGACGGCATTGCCGAAAAGCACACCATCTATGCGGAAATCGACAACCCGCGTGGCATCATTTCTTTTGGCGATAAACTCTACGTCCTTCACACCATCATCCCTAAGGACACCGGTATTCTCTCCGGAATGAATCTCTCCGTGTTAGAAGATAAAAACCAGGACGGTATTGCCGACGGCCCGCCGAAAACTCTCATCCGCGACATCTCCGTCGCCAAACACAACCAGGACCGT
>CAMCYT010000092.1 GCA_945885485.1 Prosthecobacter debontii | reverse complement strand
AAGTGGATGCAACAGTTCGATCCGAAAAAGGCCGAGCACGCTCATCCTTTGTTAGAGGCTTTGTGGTGGCACCAACGTCACAATATCCGCGATGAGAAACTTCTCGCCGCGCTGCTCGAATCACCGGAACTCCACGCCCGCAACGCCGCCGCCATGGTGAAACAATTCTGGGGTCCTGCCGACGTAACCAAGGGGGCGATACCATCCGTGATTAAAGATGTTAAAGAGAAAAAGACCGTGGTTAAAGTTCCTGATCATCTCAAAGACAAAGCCGCGAAAGCTTATGAACTCGGGTCTGAAGTCTTTCACCGCGAGGCCCATTGCGCGACCTGCCATCAGCCGAACGGTATGGGACTCGATCCGGCATTCCCAACATTGGTAGGCACTCCTTGGGTGACTGGCAGTGAGGAGCGCTTGGCCAAAATTGTGCTTCACGGTCTTCACGGAAAAATCGAGGTGAACGGCAAAGTTTATGATCCTGAGAAAGGTGTCCCGCCGATGACCGCTTTCGGCGCCATCCTCAAAGATGATGAAGTGGCTGGAGTGCTCACTTACGTTCGCAACTCCTGGGGAAACAAAGCCGATCCAGTTAACGCGGAGACGGTTAAAAAAGTCCGAGAGGCAACCAAGGATCGCTCGATTTTCTGGAAACCCGAGGATCTGCTTAAAGATCACCCCCTTGAAAAATAACCCCTTACCTCTAATGAAATACATCCTGACTTTTCTCCTAGCCGCCACCTTCGTCCACGCCAACCCTGTCGTTTACGAGGGTGAGGCAGGCCCCGGTAAAGGTAAGCACATCGTTTTCCTCGCTAGCGATCACGAATACCGCGCCGAGGAAACATGTCCCGCACACGCCCGCATCCTAGCGAAACATTACGGTTTCAAATGCACCGTTGTCTTCGGCGTGGACAAGGAAGGCTTCATTGAGGCTGGTTCGTCGACAGTGTCCGGACTTGCGGCATTGGAAAAAGCGGATCTGTTTTTCATCGTCGCCCGTTTCCTTAATCTGCCCGATGATGAAATGGCTCACGTCGAAGCCTATCTGGAACGCGGTGGCCCCGTCGTCGGCCTGCGCACCTCTTCTCACGCCTTCCAGATTCCTGCTACTTCGAAATACGTGAAGTATGATTACCGCTCAAAAGTCGCTGGTTACGAAAACGGCTTCGGCCACCAGGTTCTCGGAAATACTTGGGTCGGTCACTACGGAACCAACCACAAGCAGGGCACTCGCATTGAGACGATCCCGGAACAGCAAGGCAACGTAATACTCACGGGTGTCGGCAAAACCGCCTTCACTCACGCTGGTGGATATGTTGGCAAAGCCGCACCTGATTTCACGGTGCTGGCAAATTCCCAGCCGCTCGTTTCGATGGATCCCACCTCGGAAGCCGATCCTAAAAAGCCGCCAATGCCTTGCACTTGGACCCGTAGCTATGCGGCCAAGGACGGTATGAAACATCGCGTCTTCCACAGCACTCAGGGTGCTTCTCAGGATTTCCTCGATGACAATTATCGCCGCATGATCCTGAACGGTGTGCTTTGGGCGATCGGTTTGGAAAAGGAAATCAAGGCAGACCTCGATATCTCATTTGTCGGGCCATTCAACCCAAGTAGCTTCTCTTTCAATGGCCATGTAAAAAAGGTGAAGCCGTCCGATCTCGCAGGATGGGACTCGCCTATCATGCCGAAACCATGAGTTGATCATCGATGATTGGTAGGGTCATTTTGACAAAATGACCGACCGGTTTGTTCGCTACGTAAGATTGCGGTCGTTTTATCAAAACGACCCTACCGTTTCTAACCAAATCGCGGATCCTTTCGCATGCAATGCATCTCCACGTGCTTATTGATTCGTGTCGTGACCGTGCTTCATGAGTATGGTTTTTCCACGAAGGGTCAGGATCGTGGTGATCAAGGAGAAGAATGGGACTTGCCAGAAAAGTGCATTTTGTAAGGAGTTGTTGCCGATAGGAGAGGGAGGGTTTGCTGCGAGCAGTAAAGAAAAGCCGAGGCCAAATGAACCGTAGGCGAGGTTGAAGGCGAGGCCTTTTACGGAGAGGACCGTGGCGCGTTTTGATGAGTCTGTGGCACGATTTAGAGCGCGACTCATTGTGAAGCTAAGATAACCAAGAGTGGTCATGAGAAGCATCGCAGGAAGCAGGCACCATATCGTATTTGCTGAGACGATGCCGATCAATCCGATCAAAGCAATGCAGGATATGATGCCAAGATTGGAAAGTGTGCTGTAGCGTTGATTGAGTTTCTCCGCGATGGTTGGAACCACATAGCCGAGCAGTCCAAGTGCTGCGCCGATGAAACCATAGGTCCACTCGGGTAAGTGGATCATGCGGTAGTAGCTACTGTTGATCGTTGCGAAATTTCGGACGACCGCATCGATCGAAAGACCGATGATGATGATCATGCGTGTGGTCGGGGTGGTGAAAACCCACTTAGCAGTTTGTAAGGTGAGTTTGACGGCGTTGCGGCAAGCTTTGGAAATTCCCTCGGAGTGATGGATACTTGGCTCGACCATGCGAAGCGTGATGCACAAGCAGGCGATTGCTTGTATTAAAACAAGCCCGATGGGTAAGCGGTGAGCTAGGGTTGCGCTGAGGTGTAATTTTTCTGGCAGCAGTTGATTGATGAACGAGGGATCGTAGAGAAGCCCGCCAAGTATCATGGCGACGACAAACCCGACCGAGCGATAACGCATCGAGGTCGCGAGGATTTTATCCCATGCAGTTTCGCGCTCAGTTTCTGGTAAGGAATCGTAAGCAAGTGCTTCATCGGCACCGCTTGCAGTTGCTTCTGAAAGACCGGAGAGAAATCGGTTAGCGATGCAGAGACCGACAAGTAGCCATCCTCCATCTTTGGGTGCGAGAAGGAGGCATGACATTTCCGCGATCATCAGTATTGAAGCGGTGACGAGTAGGTTTTTCCGGCCAAGTGTGTCGGCTAGAGCACCTGATGGGACTTCGAACAAAAAGATCGATGCCGCCCAGACAAAATTGAGAAGGACGTATTGATCGAGAGTTAATCCGAGATCGAGAAACAGAATCGCGAGGATAGGGTAATAGGCGCGTGCATTGTAAAGCGCCGTAAACCACACATAGCGCATGGGGTTACGTTCGATTGACTCGGCACGATTCATATCACTGAGCTTTATAGCTCATCAGGAAATTGCAACGAACCTTATTGATTCGGTCCGCGATCAACATCCATGCGGAAGGCTTTTCCGCGCAGTTTGGCGTTGCGGGTTTTCTGAATCGCTTGGTCGGCGAGAGCTTCCGGGACATCGACGAGGCAATGTTTTGGAAACAAGGTAATACGACCGAGGCAACCGTCTGGAAGACCGGCTTCACGATACATCATGCCGACAATATCTTTAGGCATGATGCCTGCGCCTTTGCCGAGAGAGATGAACAAACGAGACATACCACCTTCGACTGGACCGGCATCGCGCTTGGCACCGCCGCGTTCGTATTCGCGTGGTGGGCGATCAGGGGATTCATAACGAGGACGTTGCTCGCGCGGCTCACGATCACGAGGTTCGCGAGAATCGCTCTTGCCTTTTTTGTTGTCGCGTTTCGCGCCGCCTTCTGGCTCGCGATCCTCTTGGATGGCTTCGCCGTCACGGCCGTTCGATTCGCGGAGCATGGTGATCAAGGCACCGGCGATGTCAGTAGGGGTGTGGCCCTGTTCTAACAAGCGGTCGATGTTTTCCTGATAAGAATCAAAGCCACCGGTTTCGAGGCGTTCTTTAAGTGAATCAAAAATGATGTCTGCGCGGCGACCCTCGACCTGTTCGACCGATGGAATTTTATCGCGTTTGATGACTTGGCGGGTGTAGCGCTCGATGGCTTGAAGGCGATAAATTTCGCGACCAAAGACAAAGGATACCGCACGTCCGGAGCGACCTGCGCGGCCGGTGCGTCCGATACGGTGGACGTAGTCTTCGGGGTCGGTTGGGAGGTCGTAGTTGAAGACGATGTCGATTTCATCGATATCGAGACCTCGAGCTGCAACGTCGGTAGCGACGAGGAGTTCGACCGCACCATCGCGAAAACGTTTGAGAACGCGTTCGCGCATTTGCTGAGTGATGTCGCCATGGAGGCGGTCAGCGGCGTAGCCACGGTTGACGAGGTCTTCGGTGCATTCATCGACTGAGCGTTTCGTGTTACAGAAAATGATCCCGAGACGTGGCGGGTTCATATCGAGAATACGGGAAAGGACTTCGACTTTCGAGCGTTGGCGAACCTCGAAATAGGATTGATCGACGGTGGAAACCGTCATGGCTTTTTGTTCGATCTCGATGAGTTCCGGGTTGTTGCCGAATTTTTTGATGAAACGGGTAACTCCCGGATTCATCGTGGCAGAGAAGAACAGAATCTGGCGTTCTTTGGGAAGAGCAGCGAGGACTTCGTCCATTTCTTCTTTGAAACCCATGTCGAGCATGCGGTCGGCTTCGTCGAGGATGGCCATTTTGATGCGGCTGGCATCGAATGAGCCACGGCGAAGGTGATCCAGCAAACGGCCGGGAGTTCCGACGACAAGCTGGGCACCACTGCGGAGAGCGCGGAGTTGGCGATCGATTGGGGCACCGCCGTAAACAGGAGTGGCTTGAAGACCTGCTTTTTTCGCCCCGAGGCGATGGACTTCTTCACAAACCTGAACGGCAAGCTCACGGGTTGGGCAGAGAATCAAGACTTGCGGGTAAGCTTTTTTGACATCGATCGATGCCAAGGCAGGGAGAGCGAAAGCCGCGGTTTTGCCGGAGCCAGTTGCAGAAAGGCCAAGAATATCTTTTCCCGCCAGGGCAGGTGGAATGGCTTTCCACTGAATGGGAGAAGGCCGCTCGTAGCCTAAAGTTTCAATCGCTGCGAGGAGATCATCGGGAAGGCCGAGCTCGGAAAAAGGAGGTGTGTCCATAGAAAATAATACAAGAAATACCACGGCTTTTCCGCGGGGACGCGGACTCTTGCACAGGTTTCGCGAGAATAACAAGCATGGAATATTGCTCTATTCTGGTAATTCAGGCTTTTTTCGACAGGGAGGGAGGAGGTAATGGAGGAGAGGAGTGTTGTTAAGTCTGGAAAAGTGGAATGAATGAACAAAAGACCTATTTTCATCATTCTGGCTCCTGTTCTCTTTTACCTCCTCCCTCCCTGTAGAAAAAAGCCCGACTTATGAATGATGTCTATTCCTTCCATCGATAGTGCCCCGTAATCGGGAATTCGTCGATTCTGTTTTCCTCTTCGGTGCCGCCGCCGATGTTGTGGATGACTAGCGGCCGACCCGCTGAGTTTTTCTTATCACTGACGATCATGATGTGGGGGAGGTTTGGTGGGACAGTGCAGGTGACGATGTCTCCGGGTAAGAACTTCGATTTCTCATCACCTTTGGGGAGGGGGATGGAAATGTGATTTCGGGTGAAAAACGTCATCAGGTTTGGGACTCGGCGGTGATCGATGTTTTTATCCGTCGATTTCAAACCCCAGATTTTTGGGTATTTCGAGAAATTCGCCTTCATATCGATGTGGACGAGTTCTTGGAGGTCTTTATCGAGCCCATCTCGAAAAGCCCGTATCACCACATCGGTGCAGACGCCGCGTTCGCGGGGGAGATCGCCTTTCGGGTAATTGAGAGAAACGTATGCGGGATCATAACGCACCGTGACTCCAATTTGTTTGCGGACCGCTGTGATGAGCTTTTCTGAAGAATCCGCGTTGGCGTAAGTGATGACTGCTAGAAATATAACCCATAGCTGGAACATAGACTTCCATTGAACTCTCTATATGCCCGAAAGCAAGTAGGGAAATACAGATTCACAAGGGGGCACATGCTGAGATGCAGTGATATCTGAAAGGGAAGACAAAGCATTAACGCGCACCTCCAAGTAGTCTGATATCACACGCTGTATTTGGGAAATTCCTTTCGTGGATGTGGACTACGTTAGGGTTTACCAGAAAGCATAGATAGGACATATTAAAGTTAATGCAGGTGGCGGTAAATAGACGCCTTGATTCTCGACGATCGTCAAAAATAGTTTCACGATAGCCACGCTTCATCAAAAAACCACGATGCAGATTCTCTTAATTACCATCGCTCTCGCAGTCGCTCCCTCGGCTTACTTTCTCTATCCACGTTATCCGCTCATGATGAAAGTTGTGACTGCGTGCCTCTTGCTTCTGTGTCTAGGCAGTATATTAACTCTGATGTTCGGACCAAAAGACTTAATGGAGCAAGTTCCTGCTAGCCTTACGAACGCGGTGCATCCTTGGGTTATTGGTTTAGCTGCAATGGCATCTGGAATTCTGTTTCTATCGTGTGCAGTTGGATCATTCATTGGCTGTTTGGTTGACCATGCTAATGGGAAAAGTAAAAGTGTACGAACCGCCGCGCCGAATCTCTGACTGCTCTTTTTTTTGCGGTATGATGATGATAATCTTCTGTTCCCTAGGTGCGGATACTCTGTATTCAAAGCCGGCCGGAGGCTCGGCTCTCCAGTAGGTGGAAAGATCTTGGCTGGATTGACGTATTAGGAAGCGACCTCGCCCAAAACTATCAATTTTCCCTATGAAACACCTTTTAAACCACACCTCATGGATCCTGCTTTTTTTGTTTTTATTGTGTGACTTGAGGTTGGGAGCAATGGAGGAGAATAATCGGGGCCGGTGGAATGAGCCAATCAAGGAGGGTCCGGACAAGGAGGTGCCGGGTTATCTGGTAAACTTGGGGCCGACGGGTGCGCGGGGGACGATGGAAAATAAGTCGTTCACGGTGAAATACATTTTCAAAGGAAGTCCGGCGGATGGGTTGATTCTGTTAGATGATGTGATTACGGGAGTGAATGGTAAGGCGTTTGAGGTGGAGCATCGGTTTGGAAATCACATGGTGCGCATGAAGGAATTTCCGGAGATCGGCTACGAGGGTCCGATCATGGATTTTGGAAATGCGATTGAAGATTCGGAAGGGAAAGATGGTAAGTTGACTCTATCCGTCACCCGCGCGGGCAAGTCTATGGATGTGGTTGTTAAACTTGAGGCGATCGGTCGCTTTTCAGAAACCTTTCCCAAGAACTGCGAGAAGTCCGCGCTGCTTGCAAAGCGCGCGATGGAATATATCTAAAAAGAACCCTTTGTTTACGAAGAGCAATGTCACGCGAAGTGCATGAGCGGTCTGGCGTTGTTAGCTGCTGGAAAAACGGATGAGGTGAAAAAGTTGGTTTATACATGGAAAACGATTCCGGAAAAAGGGGTTTGGGTATGGCCTGCGGCATATCAATGCATCCTGCTTTCTGAATACTACCTTGCGACGAAAGATGAGGGAGTGCTTGAAACGATCCAAGGTCTCGCGGCTGTTTTGGAGAGCGGACAGGTTGAGGATATGGCGAACTACAAAGATAGGACGCATGGAAACATGGGGAATGTCGGTCACAAATTCCGCACGGGCGGATTGGGTCACAACACGAATGTGGGTGGTTATGGTACGATGAATATCACCACAGCACTCGGGATCACGGCATGGGAACTTGCGAAAAAATGCGGAGCCACTGTGGATCAGAACAGGGTCGATATGGCATACAACTACTTGCGGCTAAGCACGACCAAAGATGGATTTATCGGCTATCACACGGATGTCTGTGCTTACTCTCCGTCAGGTAGACAAGGTTTGGCGATCGTGGCGAACAAGCTGGGTGGAAACGATCAGGTTAAAAACGACTACATCAAACTGGCGGCGCGCGGTCTTTATGATTCCACTAAATACATCAACGACTGTCATGCGGACAGTGTTCTCGGCGTGTGCTGGAGCCTGATTGGAGCGAATGTTTCCGGTGAGGAAAAAACGATTCGTCACATGATGGATTACAACAAGGCGTGGTTGAACATGGCACGTTGTCATGACGGCTCATTTGTCGCGCTGCCGGGTCGGGATAAATATGACAAAGGTTATTACATGTCGTCCCGTCTGCATCTCACCGCGACGATGGCCTTGGTGTTTTCCATGGATCACGCAAAGCTGAAGATTCAGGGAGATGATTGACTCCGCTTCGCTCCGTCCAAGCGGTCAGTACTTTGTATTATTGGATAATGTTCGCTATTGCTCACACTGCGTTGATGATTGTACTGGAAATGAGTAAGATATCTCTATTCCGGAAGGAGTAAGATGGGAGGAGTGCCTTCCCAGATGGGGTGTTTAGGATCGAGTATGTGTTGGCCGTTGTGCAAAACCTGGCCGGAAGGATTAATAGGCAGTAATGTCGCGGAGTTATCCGTCCAGAGGATGATGGCTTTGTTATCGAAAGGCAGCGGATCGAACTCATCGGTGCCGGCTTTGAAAGGAGCGATGGCGATCGGACGTGGGTGACTTGGATCGCTGGGAGTGTTATCGATGTAGGCGAATCCGCATTCGCCTGGCGCGATTGCTTTGTTTCCGCTGATGTCGCCGTCCGGCTTTTGGCTGCCGTAGGTTTTTGCGTAGAATATGTGTTCGCTTGGAACTATTACAGCCCGGATGAGTTGGCGGAAACGGGAGTTAGACGATTCTCCGATTTCTGCCGGAGTGCTGGTTTTTGATGCGACAAGAGAAGCGGTTTTAGCGTTGGGATAGCTTCCGTATTCTTCATTAAATTCGTAGAGTGCTAAACCGAAGCATTTGGCATTGCTGAGTGCTTCAGCTCGATGGGCTCTTTTCTGCTGATTCATGATCAAGGGCATAGTGAGTCCTGCGATTACGGCGATTAGAGTGATGCCGAAGCCCACATAGCCGGTGATAAGTCCGGCTAATGCGAGTCCTTCTCCGCTGATGCGGCCATTGGAATTCTTGATTTGGCTACTTGCGATGTGTCCGCAGATGATTGCGGGAATAGAAGTGATTAAGCAGGCAAATGATGAAACACCGAGGATCATGCTGGTAAGGGCTAATCCTGAGTTATGAGGTATTACAGTTTGTGGGGTTACTGTCGCGGCTGCGTTGTTATTGAGAAGTGTGGAAAGTGGAATCCATCCTTCGATTCCTTGATGCCAGATGAGATCGGAATGTTGGTAAAGCCCACTTAGGAATCCTGATTGGATTTGTTGGATAGAAAAGGGTCCTGTCTGCTGACCCTGATGTTGGATGAAAATTTCCATGCCAATACTCAAGGTGAAGAGTATTGGCATGGGAAGTTTAAATGATCGCCTCAATCATTTCTTGCCCCAGAGCGGATTAGGTTTCATTTTGCAGATATGAAAAGATTTTCGTCGTTCACGGTTTCCTGTGTGTTGGTTGTGATTTCGGTGCTGCGTTTGGTGATGTGGTTACGTGAAAGAAGCGATAAGATATC
>CAMCYT010000091.1 GCA_945885485.1 Prosthecobacter debontii | reverse complement strand
TAAGAGGGCAGCAGAATGCAGCCCCTCCTTGCTATACACCCTCCATCATCTTCTTCACCTCCAGATCATCCCGCAACCCAAGCTCATTTTTAAAAATGAACAGAGCTACCGACAAGGCGAGCATACTCAGGAAGATCAGCAACAGAACCAGCAACTCATAAGGAGCATAGCTCTTGATGACTGACTCGCCGACATACCAAAGAATCATCAAACCGCCGATCAAATTCAAAACCGCAAGGGGGATTCTGATATAATTCGAGGCGTGTAAAATCCTCCAGAAAGGAACAATAGCTAGAATCAATAGCCCATTTAGAATAACAGAAATTGACGCTACGACAGATCGGAAACCATCGATATCAGGTGATTCAAAAAAAACGGTGTAATTATAGGGTGAAAATAATTCAGGCCATAACTCCGTCGCAACAATGTCCTCACTTCGATCTGGATCCGGCAAAAAATTCCACGTCACGAAAATCACCAACGTCGCAAACGCAAACGCCAAAGCCACGCGATTCCGCTTCGTAATCGGCAGCCACTTTCTTATCGCGTCACTCATTGCATCACTCTCATTTTTACCAACTATTTATCTGCACCTATTTTAAGCAACTCGGAGGCTTGGTAAAACGTTGACTGATCTTTGGTCGCTGCGCGGATTTTCTGGACGGTTTGCGGGCTGACCGGATCGGCTCTATTTCCGAAGGAGTTGCGCACGAAAGTGAGAACATCGGCGACCTCTGAGTCGTTTAGAAATTTGAACGGTGTCATGGGAACCGTTCCAGGATATTTCACGCCTTTGACTTCGATCGGACCGATAATGCCGTGAAGGGTAAGGCGTATGAGTCGATCCTCGCTGCCTTGCACCCATTCGCTTCCGGTCAGCGGTGGGAACTGCGCCTCAGGTAGACCATTGCCGTCTTTTTGATGACAGGTCGCGCAATGACCATCCCGGAGATACACTTCAGCTCCACGATGAAATTGTTCTTTCGCAGCTCCGGTGAGTTGCGTTTTAAAAACCGTCGCCGCTTCGCCTTTGATTTGCTGACCATTCAGGAATGCGGATGCGGTTTTGAAAACAGGATCAATCCATTTGTCCATCGCTTCGCCAGTCGTTGGCTTGTAGGCAGAAGCCGCATCTATCACACTGCGACCTGCAGAATTTTCCAACCATGATGAGGCCACAATCGCTTCCAAGCGCACGCGACCATGTTCATCAGCAGCAGCGGTTTTAAGCAGTTCAGCGTGTTGCGAAATCTGATGTGAGTTGTAGCGCAATGCTCTAACAGCTGCGGCACGTGCCTTGGGATCTTTAGCTTGTAAGAGAGTGCGTACGATGGGCTCACTCACTTGGTTAATTCCCCATGTGACCCACATCGCCTCCACGAGGTTGTGCTCATAGTTTTTATCGGACTTATCGAGCCCTTGCACCCACTTGTTGACTCCTGCCAACACATCGGCATCCTTTCTTCCCCGCAACTCACGGCGCGTGCGATAACGCGTTCGGTATTCTGAAACTTTGAGATTTTCTAACAACTCAGGAATTGAATTACCCGCCACTGTCGACGGTTTCACCAACGGACGCGCCGGGTAAGTGATGCGGAAAATACGACCATGTGTGTGATCGCGATTCGGGTCGCGTGCGCTATGCTGCATGTGACCGATGCGGGCATTGTGCCAATCGACGAGATACAACGAACCGTCAGGAGCGAACTCCATATCCACAGGACGGAAATTCGTATCGGATCCTTTAACCAAATCCTGACGGAACTTACTCACGTATCCCGTGCCCTCATCCACCATCGTGTGTTGTTTCATGCCTTGAAAACCAATGGTGTTATTAATCAACAGGTCGCCTTGCACTTCATCGGGAAAATGACGACTGGAGACAAATTCCAAACCCGCCGTGGGTCGCACCAAGACCGATAACAGATTCGGCGGATTCGGATTGAAACTTCCAAGCGGCACTTGCACCGAGCCTTGTAACATCCAGCGCACTGGTGGATCCGAGGTATCGGAAAAGAAATCCTGACCCCATTCATCATAGGCAATTCCCCAAGGATTCGGAATGGAGAGGCGCACGGTTCTTTCCAAATGCCGCCGCTCGGGATTGTAGCGGAAAAAGCCACCGTTGGAACTACGAACTGGACCATAAGCGGTCTCGATGTGACTGCGTAAAAACGTGCCTTCGCCCATGAAAAAGGCACCTGATGGATCGGCGCAAAACGCCGAGATCGCATGATGCGTGTCGTGATCGTCAAATCCGCTCATCACGATGTCTCTAACATCCGCAACGTCGTCGCCATTGGTGTCTTGCAAGAAGATCAGAGAAGTCCCCTGTCCGACATAAACTCCATCGTGGGAAAATTCAAAACCCATCGGCAAGTGCAGGTGATCCGCAAAAGTTTTCTGTTTGTCGGCTTTGCCATCGCCATTGGTGTCTTCAAGAATGATCAACTTGTCATTGGGAAGCGGATCGCCCGGTTTGTAATGCGGGTAAGATGGCATCGTTGCCACCCACAGCCGGCCCTTGTTATCAAAAGATAACTGCACTGGGTTTGCTAAATCTGGAAACTTTGCTTCATCCGCAAACAGCTCAATTTTGTAGCCTTCGGGAACCGCCAAAGTTTTCAAAGATTCCTCGCCCGAAAGGTATTTGATATTCGGATCCACCTTGCCAATCACCGGCAGCACCTCGGTCTTGGCATCCGCTGCTGCCACATCGAACTTCTTGCCCTCCACCAACGCCCAGATCGCTTGTTCGCGAATGCTCACCATCTGCTCCAGTTTGAGGAGTTCCGGCGGATAATTTTCCGGACCGTAGGGTTTGTTTCGACGACCATAAACGTGAACGCCATTGGGAATTTTGTAATAGTTGAGCCACATCCAAGCGAAGACATCCACCG
Organism: Prosthecobacter debontii; assembly: GCA_945885485.1. Lineage (GTDB taxonomy): Bacteria > Verrucomicrobiota > Verrucomicrobiia > Verrucomicrobiales > Akkermansiaceae > Luteolibacter. The sequence goes on along the minus strand of CAMCYT010000091.1, from coordinate 6,438 downwards.
CCTTTTTCACATCCGCGACACTCGCCTTCGATACTGGCTTGCGGCTGCCGAAAAGTTGATCGATCAAAACCGGTGCCAGCTTCGCATAGCCTTCATCAGTCAGTAACGCACCATCACGGGTCAGTGGCTTTTTGCTCGCCGCGAACCATGCGCTGGTTGGGGTAAACAAATTCACAAAAGGTAACTGATGCACCGCAGCCACATCCTCCATTGCCTTGGCATACAAGGCGAGATTCGCATTCCGCGTCGTGCCCTTTGGTGTTCCATAGAGTGCTGACAAATCCTGAAATGCCGTCGGTGAAACCAATGCAAGTTTCGGTGCATTCTTATCGTTATATTTTTGCTTCAGCGTGTGTTGGACAAAAGCTTCCAACTCCGCTTTGAAATTCGCCAATCCTGCAGGTCCGTTGAAGGATTCGTTAAAACCAAAAAACGCGATGATGATATCCGGCTTCAATTGTTTCAGCCAGGCATCCGGCTCAGGAAAATGTCCATCACCGGAATTGCCACCCCACAGATCTTTGGACTCCACCAATGGACAAAAAAATTCTCCACCGGGAAAAGCCCATGGGCTCTTGCGTCCTGCATTTGGCCGGAACGCCGGGGTATCCCCTTCGTCACAAAGATTGCGGATCAGAAGATGATGTTCGGGATAGCGCCGATGCAACTCTGTCTCAAAATGCCCATAGCTAAGCATCCGCGAACCTAGCCCGTTGCCCAGCAACACCACGCGCGAATCTTTGGGTAAATCCAATTCAGCTGCATGGATCACCGCTGACCCGATCACTAGCCCCAACAAGGTAGAAAATAATATTCGCTGCACCATGTTTAAAAGCTGCCGCTTGGCCCAATTTCTCGCAAGAGCAAAGCCTAATCAGGTGTTTGTTTTCTTTTTGAGCAATGAATGCGCAGACGCCACAACGAACTCTCCGCTTTGGTCATCTTTGAGCAAAAGCTCACCGTTTTTACTATTATAAGTCCCTGTGGCAACAATGACAGAGCTAGGTTTCAGAGCCATTCGGTCGATATAATTGATCTGAAATCCAACTATCCCATCCGCGTTTTCACTGACGATACTACCCGCATAATATTGCGCCGACATGGGCCGTATCACCCGAGAAAATCGATCTGCCCGCGATACCTCAGGATTGATGTGCTGTAGAATCTGACTCTCGATCGCAACATAGCAGGCTTGTTGCCTTTCTTGCGCTAGTTGAGCTTCGGTTTTTACGACAGACTTCGCCGCGTCTTCGGACACAACAGGCATAATGGTTACAGCACTAGCTGATAACAGCAGATACAGAAATGACATTTTTGGTTTCATAGTTTTTTGTTAGGTTAGGTGTTTTGTTTTTCTTCCGTCGAATTCTCCAAAGCAGCCATTCAGCAACAAGTGCGTTGCCAATAATACTTAGGTAGAGCGCGACGAGAAATCCGGTTTCGGCAGCTAGGCCGAGTTCTTGAAAAACGATGTGCTCAATGCGAAATGTTAGAGCCGTGGTGACCATCGCGAAGGAGCGGATCATCCATGTGATGTGCTGCTGAAGTTGATGCCGCCGCATCGCCATCCAACCTTTCCAAGTTGTCAGCGTGGTCGCTACACCCAAGATCAGAAATCCCATCGTCCCCAGCCATCCGCCATGGGCGAAAAACGCCAGGTAAAAACCCGTCGGGGACATGAAGATCAGAATACTACCCACATAGGCCCGCCCCAACCAACGATGCAGCCACGGTGCAAGGCGCAACAGTGGACGGAAAAATTGCAGAAAGGAAGCAACCAGACACACCACTCCCGCGATGACATGAATGACCAGGCAGATCAACCAGACAGGTCGCTCCGCTAGCGCGCCTTTTTCCCAAACAAACGCATGCGTTCGCGGCGCATTGAAATACGGAAGACTGTTATAAATCAGCAAACCGGAGAAAAACACCAGCGCCAGCCAGCCTAGAATCCGAAAGCAGAGTTGAATCCTTTTCACTCATCCAGATTGCCAGACATCTCAATTGTGTCTGTAAACAGAATGTAAATTTCACTTTCGGTGTCGTGAGTATTTGCGAAGGAGTTCCTCAGGTATTCTTGTTCTTTCCGCATCTGGAGAAGAAATACATGACCAACCCGAAGACGAGTAGGACGATTCCCCAGATGATGTTGATGTTAATCCCTAGGGATTTGCTATACATTTCACCCCCTTTGGTGAAGAAGCCATACCCGATTAGGATTAGGCCATAGAGAGTGAAGATAATGCCGATGGGAAGACGAAGGTCCATAGAAGTAGTGGGTTGAGTGAGTTACCAGAAGATATAATTGAGAATAATTGCAGCGATCATAACGATGGTACCAAGCACTGCCGGCCGCATGATCCATGCTTCTTGACCTGACAGTTGTTTGGGGGTGAGAGAATAAACGAGACCAGCAAGTTCCTCATCCGTTTTATTCCGTTTGCAAGCAAGTGATAGGCCAGCATTGACTACGAAAGTAACGCTGAAGGCGACGATGGCGACCATGAAACTTTGCGAGAGGTCTTTTGGATACTCAAAAACTTGAGCGATCCAAGCTCCTTTGACACCGGGGCCATTGCCAGTAACCCAAGACAGACCATGGAAAGCCACTGCGGTGGAAGTGCCTATTAACAGACCCCAAAACGCACCCGCATTGTTAGAACGCTTGGTAAACATTCCGAGTAGGAAGGTCGCGAACAAGGGCGCGTTCACGAAACCAAAGATCAACTGAAGAATCGCCATGATGTTGTTATACTTCGCCGCGATCAGCGCGCATCCCATGGCCAGAATGATGCCGGCGATGGTGGCGAGCTTGCCCATATTTAAAAGCTGGCGATCCGTTTTCTTGCCACCCGCCATCTGCGAGTAAAGGTCATAGGTCCATACCGTGTTGAAGGCGGTCACGTTTGCCGCCATACCGGACATGAAAGATGCCATCAGCGCGGTAAGTGCGAGCCCCAGTAGTCCGTTAGGGAAATAGTGGAGAATCATTGAGGGTAGAACCTGATTGTAATTCATCACCGCATTCCCCGCACTATCGAGCATGGCAACACCATTTGCATCAAGCTTTGCGGGAATCGCGTAGCCGCTTGAGGCACCATCCAAGGTGAGCGCGTAAGCGATCATACCGGGAAGGATGATGATGGCTGGAAACAACATTTTCGGAATTGCTCCGACGATAGGCGTGCGGCGTGCGGCACCCATTGAGTTTGCAGCAAGTGCGCGCTGCACTTCGGCGAAGTTTGTGGTCCAGTAACCGAAAGAAAGCACAAAGCCGAGGCCGAAAATAATGCCATACCATGGCACGCCCATCGGGTTATCGCCGGTGGCGGTCTGCGCCCACGAATGGATGGAACCATCACCGAGCGGGGAGGCCTGCAACTTGGTGACGAGCCCGTCCCAGCCGCCAACATTTTTCAAGGCGAGATAGGCCAGCGGCGCGATACCGAAGACGATCATGAAAAATTGCAAAACCTCGTTATAGATCGCCGAGCTCAAGCCACCTTTAAGGACATAGGCGAGGACGATCACAGAAGTAACGACAAGCCAACCATAGTAGTTCCACCCAACCAATGCGGTGAGTAGATCGGCCAGAGCATGCATCGAGATACCGGATGAAAAGATGGTCATGAAAGCAAACGATACCGAGTTAAAAACGCGGGTGCGCTCATCGTAGCGCATTTTCAAATACTCAGGCACCGACTTGGCCTTGGACCCGTAATACATCGGCATCATGAAAATACCGAGGAACACCATCGCCGGAATCGCCCCCACCCAGTAGAAGTGGGAGGTCATGATGCCATACTCGGCACCAGACGCCGCCATGCCGATGAGTTCCTGTGCCCCGAGGTTTGCGGAAATGAAAGCGAGACCCGTGATCCAACCCGGGATCGAACGGCCTGATAAAAGAAAATCCTCAGCCGTTTTGGTTTGGCGTTTCAACGCGAAACCGATGCCAATGACAAACGCTAGGTAAATGGAGAGGATCGACCAATCAACCATATCGAGATCAAACTTGAGGCCACTTCCTAGGGCGCCTCCAGCGCTACTACTGACACTGGCGAGGATAGGAACAACGAATGAATTTAACATATTGATATCAGTTTTCTATTGTGGGTTTTGATGGATATGGCATGCGGGGCGAGCGAGGAACCTACTCTGTGATAACCTAGCGGGTTTCGGTAAGAAAAAACTTCGGCTCACCTCGATATGAGGCGGAATCTGGAGATTTCACAGCGCGTTTCATGTGTCGCGAGCGTAACTATCCGGACTGTTTTGCCAAGATTTCATTTGGCAGCGGTTTGCTGGTGGCTAGACCGCGCTCTTCGGGTATCCTCACAACATCGACTTAATCCCGCTTCAGTGCTTCACCGGCACGATCCAAATGTTGCGAAAAAAGACCGGATTGCCATGATCTTGAATATGAACCGGACCCTCGGTATTTACGAGCGGAGTCGACATCGGAGCAGCGGTGGTGAAGTCCTTGTTGAGTTCTAAGTCTTCATGCACGAGCACACCATTGAGCCTCACGGTGATCCGTGGCCAAGCGGTCCGTTTGCCTTCGGCATCAAATTTAGCGGCAGTGAAATCGACATCATACGTCTGCCATGCGAGTGGAGGCAGGCACATGTTGAGTTTCGGTTTTGAGACCGAATAAATTCCTCCGCACTCGTTGTCCTTTCCATCGAGCCCGAAGGAGTCAAGCACCTGGGTTTCCCAACGGCCGCTGTGATAGATGCCGCTGTTGCCTCGCCCCTGTCCACGAGCGGTGGGCTTGTAGGGCGTGCGGAATTCGAGGTGAAGACGATAACTTGCGAAACGTTGCTTGCTGGTACAGCCAGAAGCGAGAAAGCCGTTTTCAACTTTTCCCTTTTCCCACTGCTCTGCCGAACTTCCATCAAACAAAACCAAAGCGTCCTTCGGCGCAGTCATACCCAGAGTCGGACTCTTACGCTCAATGCGCGACAGTTCCGATTTCTTGCCATCCTTGTCTGTTAGAATCCACTTGCCGTCTTGAATCGTTGCCGTGATCGATTTGTCGGCACTTTCGAAAACAATTTTATCTTCCTGACGTGTGCCTTTAAGAATGGTGCGCGTCTTATCAGGAGTCCATCCCAAGCTCGGCAGTCCGCCTTCCAGCAGATAGGCATCAAACGTGCCGCCGCCAAGTGCTATGACCTGAACCCCATCAGTGGCACCTTCTGGTTTTGCACTTCCATATTCTCCCTGAATCGAAAAATCAGGATCTTCACTCAGCGCGACTTCAGGATCGGTCCAGATCTTCTCTTTGGTCTGCTCTGCACGTGCTTGGCAAATGCCAAGAATTAACAACGCGAACACACAATGGATGACGGAACTTGATTTCATATCTATTTGCTTAGCTTCAAAGTGAGACGCGCGAAAGCTAAAACATCGTCTGCAGTCTACGGTCTGTTCCGAATGGCACGTGATTAAGCAAGGCACCTCTAAGCATCAATGAATTTTCGATCATGGTAATCATATAGCGTAAAAGGGAGCGCGGGCGTCCCGCCCGCTTGCTTGGTAGCTTTAGGGTGAGACGTCCCACCTCCTGGAAGCGGGCAAGATGCCCGCGCTCCCCTTTGTCCAATCAGCGAAATCAGCCTTAATCACGTGCCATTCCATTCTGTCCCTATTTGAAGTCTGCCAATGCACAAGCCTGTTCCAACGACATCGCCTTAATTCCTTCAGCTAGTTCGAAACTTTGTTTTCCGGGATAGACCACCCGTAGCTCTTTCAATCCCAAATCCTGCATCGTGATATACATGGAGCGCGTTACTTTGGGGGCATCGTTGAACTTAATTTCGATCCCGAGCGAACGTGTGGGAAAATACAAATCTAGCTCTGAGCCACTATGTATGGCGTAAAAATAGGCCTCGTCCCCTGCATGCGCGGCGATCAATTGTTCTAGCGCGAAACCTTCCCATGATGCGCCCAACTTCGGATGCGCGATGAGTGCCGCATGGTTTGATACACCCAACTGCGCATGCAGCATACCGCTATCCCTGAAGTATATTTTAGGAGTTTTCACCAAGCGCTTACCAATATTGGTATGCCACGGCAATAAACGTCGAATCATGAATGTTTGCTCCAATGCGTCGAGGTATGAACTTGCAGTATTGTAAGCGATGCCCATGGATGCCGCGATCTCGCTGCCATTCCATAATTGCCCATGATAGTGCGCAAGCATGATCCAGAAACGCGCCATCGCCTGCGGCGCCATACGGAATCCCAAAGCTCCCAAATCACGCTCCAAAAACGTGCGCGAAAAGTTTCGTCTCCAGTCATAACTATCATTCTCACTGGACGCCAAAAAGGAACGCGGAAATCCGCCGCGCAGCCAAAGCCTATCGAGCAGATTGGCTGCAATTTCGTGTTGCTGAAATCCAGTGAGCTCAATGATTTCCACCCGACCCGCCA
>CAMCYT010000090.1 GCA_945885485.1 Prosthecobacter debontii | reverse complement strand
ACGAAGTGCGGCGGAACCGGTTGGGATGAGCCATGGTTGCGCGGGGGAAGTCACAGGCATTTCGAAACTTGCAGTGGCTGTTAGTAGACCGGAGGTTTCAGCGGTGAGGATGTAGGCTTGTCCGAGTTGTTGCTGCTCGGGTTGTTGGGCAGCTCCCGACTTATCGGGGTAAACAGGATGTTGCCCCTCCTTGTGGACTTTTAGGTTCGCTCCATTGAAGGCGGTGAGGGTAGCGGGGGATTTGAGGAGCAGGAAGCGATCGCCTTGCTGAGCGCGGATGGAGATTTCCATGGTGGCTTGGAGACGGTTTTCTTTGATGACCCATGATTGAGTGATGGATTCGGCGGGTTTGAGATCTTGGGCGTTAATGTTATGGGTGAAGGCGGCAGTTAGTAGTAGAAGCGCTGTTACTGCTGGAGCTTTTTTGGATATTTTTGGCAAAGCGGATGCAATCCACCGCCATGGGGTGGAGATTAACGCGAAGAGTTCGATGACGAGGAAGAACAGAAGAGCGCCGCCACCCAGTGAGAGGAAGGATGCACCGACTAGGGCGAGGCCAAGGGCTTTCATGATCGATTGTTTTTTCGAAATTCCATAGATCGTTAGAATCGTTCCGAGGGAGAGAAGTAACCAGACGTTCCAATCGGCACGTGCTTGCCAGGCGGGGAGGTTGGCAATTTCTACGGTGATGACTTTTCCGGCGGGGACGACCGGGGAATTGAAGGACAGTGTGGAGTCCAAGTTTGTTGGAGTGGCGGCTATTTTTAATGCGATGATGCCGGAGAGAATGATGAAAGCGATGGCCGCAACGACAGGTAAGAAACGGGCAGCGGAATGCAGCCCCTCCTTGGGGAAGAATACGGCGATGATTCCTAATATAATGAGCACGGCCACAGGAACTGGGTAATTGGAGAGCGTTTGCCAGCCTGTGGGTGGGGTGGTGATAGATGTTGATTGAAGATCTCCGCCACGTGAGACGAGAGTGCGGTTGTCATCGCCGGAGACTGTCCATTCACCGATCACGAGTGGGGCATCCAGTGCGGGGGCAGTGATGCGTGGTTGCGTGGAGCTTTCTGATTTGGCTCCATAACGTAGGATAATTTCAAAAGCTTGGTTAGGATCGGATTGGGCAGGGAGAGGGATGAGGGTATCTCTTCCATCGGCACGGGCGTTAACGGGTGAACCATTGACGCTGGCTTCCCATAGAGAAGTTCCTGTCGGTAGAACTGCGCGGAGGGAGGCACGTCCTTTGGATTTCACGAAGAAGCTGGCATCGGTGACCCATTGGCCATCGCGGGAAACTTGGGTGGAGAGTTTGAGGAAATCGACGATTTGATCAACGGTTGCACCGGGCTCATACCATTCGATTTTTGAACCGATTTTAAAATCTCGGGCAGTGTATTGCCATGCGGCAAGGGTGGGTGCGGAGGAGAGTAGGCGAAACTCGGCGGGGAGTTCTGTAGGATCGATTTTCAACAATGGACCTTCGCTGAGTTGGGTGGAGAATTTGACTTGAAGAGGGCTAACAATTTGGATGTGTCCGCGTTCGGCTTGGACATTGAGTGGGCGAACTTCGCCGGGTGAGAGTTCCCCTCCAGTAGCTGGCATGGGTTGTTCGAAGGTGAGTAGGACTGTGCCTGCTCCAAGGAGTGGACGGGAGAGTGGGATGATGACTGTGTCACCTTCGCGGCGCCAATCGCGTCCGACGCTTTGACCGGTGACATCGACGTTTCCGATGGAGGCTGGGACGGAAATTTTCCATTCATTGGCTGGTGCACCGACAACAAAGTAGTTGATCAACACACTACCGTAGGCAGCACCTGCTTTGAGGGAGTAGAGATGAAACACATCGGCCTGGATGGATTGTCCGAGGGCTTCGATGGTGAGATCGGCAGTCCATGTGTTTTCGCGAAGGCGGAAGGCTTGCTGAAGGCCTGTGGTTTTGCGTGGGAAAAAGGTAACCGGAACTTCGGCGAGGCCTGTATTTTTTCCTGCGACGAGTCGATATCCTGCTGTGGCGGAAGCACCTATGTAACCACGGCGGGATTTTACATCAGGAAATCCGAGCGGTTGGAGTGTCCATGAAGCGGCTTTTGCTGCTTCGTTTTTCTCCAGGCGTAAGCTGATGAGTTGTCGTCCATCGACGGCTTGTGTGAAAATGATTTTCAAGACTTTAAGTCCGTCTTTGATATCAGATGAGACGGCGTAATCGGCAATGCTTGCGCCGGTGACGGTTGCAACGGCGTGATCTCCGGGGATTTTTAATTCCCATTCGCGCAGGGGAGCCTCGCGGATGTCGAGTTCGATGTTAGAAATGATGCGTCGGTCAGTTTCCGCGAGTTCATAGACGGTGACTTCGGTGACACCGACTTCTGGGAGAATCTGATCAGCAGAAATTTTGGCTGAGAAGTCAGCGGATGGAAAACGATAGACCAAGACTTGGCGGAGAGATTCATTGGCACCCCCGGGGAATTGGTTAGGGGCGAGTTGGATTAGGCCTTTGGCATCGGCAACTTCGATGCGGACTGCACCATCGTTGGCAAAACGGATAAATCCGCTGTGACGGAGTGTGCCGACGGGAGAGATGCGGAGGGCTTGCATTTCTAATGGAAATCCGCCGAGAGCAGCTTGGGATTCGATGGTGATGCGTTCGCCGTTTTCGATGGGGCGGGAGAGTTTGATTTCGATTTTACGGTTTTCTTTTTCCCCTGAGACCGTCCATGCGAGAACGGATTCACCGACGATGGAAAGGATTTCACCTGGGCCATCTAACGAAAGTGTGAGGTTGGGGATTTTTCCTTGAAGAACACGCAGGTCGATCTGGGTGATTTGACGCATGAGTCCGGAGCCGATGCGGTTGTCGGTGATGGATTGGCTGGTGAAGAAGAGCGAGCCGTCTTCGGTTTCTGCGGCTGGCTTGAAGGCGAGTTTCGCTTGGCCGTTGGCGGGAAGGAAACCACGCCATGCGTTGTTGATTTTACGAGGTGCGACGGTCAGGTTTGGATTGAAAGATACTTTATCGGGAATGCCATCGAGCGTGACGGGAACAACGATACCTGCGGGAAGGATGAAATCGATGGAGTGCCAATCGCCTTTGCGGCTGATAGGGACGACGAATTGTAATTCGATGGGAAAATCTCCAGTGGTGTCAGCGATGAGATCGTAACCTTGTTTTTTGTTTAGAGCGATGTGGTGGTTGGGTCCGGAAATTTTGCCAAAGAGCGCAGCAGTGCCGGAGAGGAGTTCGATGGATGCGGAGGTGGATTTAGCGCGAGCAGTGGCGGTGAGGGTGAAGGTGATGCTCTGGGAGTCTTTGGCGAGGACTCCTTTGAGGGAGGAATCAAATAGTTCAAGATCGCGTGATGCGGATCCGGTTGGGGTAGTGGTGAATTTCAGGATTGCGGTGGATGCGGTAATGAAGCTGTGTGAGTTCTTGGCTTCGATCGGGGACAGGCCGGTGGTTTCGGTTAGACGGATTTCGGTTCCGGAAGCGGAGACGAGATTGATTTTGGCGGAAAATCCTGTGGCTGATGCAGGGGTGGGGAGGAGAAGGGAGGATGCGATTTTGTTAGGGAATTTGGTGGTGATCTGGATAGTGAGGGATTTAGGCGGATTTTTTTCATCGGCGATGGTTGGACGGACATCGAGGAAGCGGCTGCCGTCTTTGGCGATGCGGACTGACCAATCGCGTAGTCCATCACCGTTGACGGAGGTGATTTCACCTAAACCGGAAAGACCGAGGGTGAGGGTTTCCGGGATGCCTTGGTGGATGGTAAAACTGATGATTTGGGTGGAAATGGTTTCCTTGACGCTGGCGGTGGCGGAAATTTCAGCAGTGGCGGAGAAAAAGAGCGGGGCGGGCTTTTCAACTTTTTCTGGGACGACGATTATGCGTTCTTGCTGAGAAAAAGCGAACGTGGTGAGTGTTAGAAGGGTTAGGAGGAGTTTCATGGTGGTGGAAGAAGTGGTTAGTGATCAGTGATCAGTGGAAGAGTTTGGGGATTAGAGATTAGAGGTAGAAGATTCTCTTCATTCAAAAATCAACAATCGTCATTCATCAATCGTCAATCGATTCTGGGATCAGAGCTGTTTGAAGGTTCGGTTTTATTGACGATTGATGATTGTTGATTTTGGATTTTTGATTTGGAAGATATGGGCAGCCCCGACTTATCGGGGTAAACAGGTTGCAGCCCCTCCTTGTTTAATTGGATTTTTCTAGTTCGATTTTGGTGATGGGGCGTTCGGGGGAGCTGGATTTGTCTTTGGTGACGTAGTCGTGGTTCCAGGAGAGTTTGACTTTGATGTCGGGTTTTAGGGATTCAATGGTAGCGAGGATCTCGGCTGAGATTTTTGCGTTGCCTTGGTTGTCTTTGATAAGGATTTGGAAAGTGGTTTGCTTGGGGTCGCCGTATTCGCCGGGTTTTTCGTAGGCGAGGTATTCGATGATTTCGAAGGTGGCGAGTTTGCCGGATGATCCGCATTTATCTGGGCATAAACCTGTTGCTCCTCTGCAAACGTGGTCTTTGATGCCGGTGAATTTGGCGACGGTGGAGTGCGAGGAGAGGAGTTCGCGTTTTTCTGGTGCGGGTTCCTCGGCGTGGAGAAGTGGGAGGATGAGAAGGAGGAGAGTTGTTAGGAGTTTCATGGTGGTGGAAGAGGGAGAGATTGGGAGATTAGGAGATTGGATTATTCTCTTCATTCAAAAATCAGCAATCAACAATCATAAATCAATTCGAGGGTCGGAGCGGTTTGGTGATTCGGTTTTATTGACGATTGATGATTGTTGATTTTGGATTTTTGATTTGGAAGATATAGACGGCCCCGACTTATCGGGGTAAACAGGATGCAGCCTCTCCTTGGGTTTGTGGGTAAAGGCTTTGTAAATTATTTCAGCTTATTGATGAGGTCGAGAAGCTGCTGGGTTTTGCTTGAGTTGGCGTTCGCTTGTTTAAGCTTGGCGATGGTCTCGGAGTAGTTTGAGAAATCGATCGCATCGGCGAGCGGGCCGGGTTGGAGTTTTTGGGCGGCTAAGAGCGCAAGTGTTGCGAGTTGGGTTTTGGGATTGGCTTTATCGAAGGATGGCGCGCTGGCGTCGTAGGGAATGGTCCATTTGCGCTCGACCATTTCGTCAGAGGCGGTGTCGCGGAAACGGATGCTGACTTCGCCGATTTCTCCTGTGCCTTGTGGGAGGGTTTCGACCTGATAGATAGCGACTCCTGATTCGTCTGCGGCGAGCTCGGCGGCGTCGACGGTGTCGTTGCGGAAGTCCTCGGTTTTGAGTCGGTCTTTTTCGAAGCCGATCAGCTTGTAATTTCCGACGCGTTGTGGGTTGAGTTTGACTTGGATTTTGACGTTTTCTGCAGCTGGGCGGAAAGTACCGGCGAGCTGGGTGGCGAGGGTGTTGGCAGTTTTTTCACCGACGAGGTAGTAGCGGCCGTTGCCGTGGCGGGCGAGGTCGGAGAGGAGCTTGTCGTTGACGTCGTTGGTGCCGATTCCTGCGATGTCGAAGGAGAGGCCTTGTTGGCGGAGGGTTTCAATTTTGTTAGAGAGGCGTTCGGGATCAGCATCTCCGAGGTTAGCTGCGCCATCGGTGAAGAGGACAATGCGGTTTTGTGCACCATCAAGCCTGTGACGGAGCGCCTGTTCGGTGGCTAGATTGATGGCTTGTTCGAGGTTCGTTCCGCCTTCGCTGGCGTCTTGGTTGATAAGATCGGAAAGTTTGGAGGCTTCATTTCCTGGTAGGGCTTCGGCTAATAGGTGAGGTGTGCGTGAAAAGCCGATGACGGTAACCTGATCATTTTCTGTTAGGAGTGTGGCGAGTGAGGCAAGCGCGGTTTCCATGGCGGCACGGCGATCAGCGCGGACCATAGAGCCGGATTGATCAACGAGCAGGGTGAGTCGCAAGGGTTGGGCGGCTGAACGACCAGCAGATGCGGTGCGGACGGCGACTCTAACAAGGTTGCGGCCGGGGATGACGGGGTGGGCAGTTTGATCGATGGCAGCCGAGACGGGTTCCGAGGCGGATGGTGCGGGATCGCCGTAATCGACGGCGTTGTAGAATTGCTCGGGCTTGATGGATGCCGGATCTGGGCGCTCGCCTTTCGCAATCGCGGCGGAGGCGAGTTGGAAGGAAGCGTCGGAGATGTTGAGGGAGAAGGTGGAGAATACTTCTTGTGATGAGGAGAGCTCTTCGGAGAGATCGGTGAGGGAAGGGGGTTTGGTTTGGAAGAGTCTTCCTAAAACGGGGATGTCTCCGAGTATGGCTAGAGTTTCTCCCTCCGACCCAGTTAAACGAGCTTCAAACTCCGACGGCGTGGCTGGGGTGACCGGTATGTTGAGTGTGCCGCTGCTGGTGGTCGTAGTGCCCGAATAGGGTAGTTGTGCTGGTTCATATTCCCCTGAATCCTGGAACTCGCGGTTGACTGTAACATCGGCCTTTTGATTTTCAGATCTGTTGAACCAACCGAAGCCTAGTTCTGTATTATTTCCTTGGGCTATTTCGACGTGTTTGGTGGTGATGTCGATTTGTTTTGGTTTTCCGTCGATGGGAGAGCCGTAGCCTATGTAGCCATCGAACTCTATGATTTCTGTACCGAAATTCAGGGTCATTTCATCTTTTCCCTTTGTGAGGGTTGAAAGATCTCGTTTTAATCCACCTTCTGCTACATCTGCAATTTGACCGATGGACTCTGATGTGGAGCTGGCAAAAGGATCGCCAGCTGGAGCTGCCGCAAATGGATCATCCGTTGGTCGGTTGTCCGCAAAAGGATCGCCATTTTGAACCCTTCCATTTGTGATTCCTAGTCCCTGATTTTTATCTCCATCGACTGTATTCTTGGCAATAGTATTGTCGTAGGCGGCGCGGTAGTAATCGGATTTTGTATCGACGACTTTTCCAGATTCAAGGCGGCGTTGGTCGAAATCTTTATCCTCTACGTTAGTGATGGCGGGGTTGGCTCGGGTCGCTTTTTCGCGAGCGGCGAGCTCGCTCACTTGACCTGACGGTGTTGGGGATGCGCCTGCGCTTGAGAGTGTTCCATTCGTGTCGAGTGCGCTGCGGTCAGAAGATAGCCTCTGACCATCGGCTGGAACGGATTCTTCCCATGCTTTATCAACTTCGGCTAAAAGTTTTCCACGAGTGTTGGGTGTGGCTTCTACGGTATTATGTAATGAGGCTTCCTCTTTACTAGGGCTTTTAGTCTTTGGAAGTTTTCCGGCGTAATTACTTGATCCGTATGAACGAAGGGTGCCACTACCATCTGATACGCTTGATAAAGTTGGTAATGAGTTATCACGAGTAGATTTTTCCAGTTCTTCTGCACGGGCGCGTGGTTTAGCACCTTTCAGCGAATCCTTTTCGAGTTCTTTCTCTTTGTATTCGAATCCACCTCTTTGACGACTGTCGTTTGAAGCCAATTCATCTAGGGCTAACGCGGTATTGGACATATCGCTTTGACCGCCGCCGCCACCAGCGGCATCGGCATAGCCTGTAGCTGAACCTATTCCGCTTTTTGTTACGTCAGAGATTAATGGCTCAGATTTTTTTGCAGATGGAGCGGCTGTGGGTGTCGGTGATGCCGTGCTTTCTGTTTGAGGTATCTGTGAAAAGAGTTCGGACTCTTTGGCCTCTATGTTAAAATTGCTAGATGCACCTTCTGCAAAGACGCGTTTATTTTGAGGGCTTTTAAATGCTTTTTGCTTTTTTTGATTTTCTAAGATTCCAGAGCTTCTTTCATTCATTTTTTCGTCTCCCTCGCGATCGCTCATGACAAGACCAGTATCGCTGGATCGGTTGCCTAAGCCGCCACTCATGTCGCCGCCGGTAGCACCAGGAGGCATGAAGTCGATCTCCTCGTTAGAATCGATTATCATTCCCCTCGACCTAGGCAGCTCCATTTTAAACTCCGATCCTCCCACGATTGTCACAGACGATTTCTCGAAAGAAGCGGTAGGAAAGATGAAACGTTTGATGAAAACCGTGACGGTTAGAACAGCTGCGATTCCAAAGGCAGCGCGGAAAGCAGCGCGGCGGATGCTGGAATCTTTGTTGGAGTGGGTTGATATGTTAGGTCCGATGATGGGGTCGAGTTTCGCGCGTCTTTCTGGAGAGAGTTTCCAGAATTGATCGGAGGATGAGGGTGGGGTTTCGAGGAGCAGAGAGTGGAGAGCTTTGGTGCGATTGAGGAAGACTTGGAGTTCGGGCTTGGTGGAGCAGAGAGCTTCGAGCTCAGCGGCTTCGAAGGGAGACGCCTCGCCGAGAGCCAGCGCGGTGAGGCGGGCTTCGAGGTGTTCGTCTGGGTTTGTGTGGAGGTCTTTCATGATGGGAGAAGTTTGCTAGTTTGCTGGTATTCAGTTTTCAGGGGAGATAAAGAGGTTGGGAATCTGGAGAGGGTCGAAAGTCGAAGGTCTGAATGTCGGATTTAGAATCGCTGGTGCGATTGGAGATAGTCGCGGAGGTCGCGGAGGGGCGCAAAGAGAAGAGGGATTTACGATTGATGATTGTTGATTTTGGATTTTTGAATGGAAGAGAATGGATTGGGCTAATTACTTGAAAATTGAGATTTGAGATTTGAAACTTTCAGCCTTCGGGTGATTCGATGCCCATGTGGCGGAGTGAGGTGGCTAGGGATTTGAGGATGTGGTGGAGTTTGTAGCCGACGTTGGAGACAGTGAGGTTGGTTTGGTGTGCTATTTCTTCGTAGCAGAGGCCGGAAAGGTATTTGAGGGAGACGATCGTTTTGTCTGGTTCGGGGAGTTCGGAGATGAGGAGTTGGAGGGTTCCGACGGCTTCCATTTTACCGAGGGATACATCTGGATTCGGCGCTGTGATTTGTAATTCGCTAGATTCTGGAGAAGTTGTTTCGAGGGGTGTGGTGCGTTTGTTGTCGCGGATGTAGTTGAGGGCGAGGTTGCGGACGCAGCGGAAAAGCCAGGGACGGGGGGCTTCAACTTCGTGCCAGAGTGAGTGAAGCCGCATGAAAGAATCTTGGACGATGTCCTCAGCGGCTTCTCTTTGGCCGAGGATGCCGAAGGCGTAACGCAAGAGGGCGGATTCCTCGGCGTCGAATATTTGGCGGAGCGTGGATTTTTCCTCCATGGTTCTCGGGTTTGAGGGAGAGGAAAGAACCGCGACGGCTCCATCGCTTCTACTGGCGGCGGAGTTGGAGTGTAGAGGTTCCATGGATCGATTGTTGCATGCTTCTAAGGTAAAGACACACGAGTGGAATGATCCTTAGAGATTTTTTTGGATTTTTTTCAAGGAGGGGCAGCCCCGACACATCGGGGCTGCTCATAATTTAAGGTCGGCGGCCCCACATATCGGGGTAAACAGGATGCCGCCGCTCCTTGTTAAGAAAAGAGTTCGCGGGCGGTGTAGGCCATGCCGATGGATGCGGCGGCGTCGCCACCTTCGGCCCATTCGAAGCGGGTGGTTTCTTTTTCTGGGTCGATGGGGCTATGGCGGTAGATGGACCAGGCGCGATCGGCAAATCCATCGCGAACCCAATTCATAAAAGTGTCGCGGAATTTTGCT
>CAMCYT010000089.1 GCA_945885485.1 Prosthecobacter debontii | reverse complement strand
CGGGGTTTCCTTGTAGAAAGATTGAGCGTGGGAGAGCTCGAACGAGTTTACCAAACTGAAAGCCGCGAGGCCGAGGGTGAGTGATCTAGTGAGTCGGCGCGGGCCAAGAGATGAATGAGTCATGGGTTTGATGTGCGTTAAGTTACTGCACTACGGCAGCCTTTATGAAATCCTATCTAGCATTAAATTGGCAGTCTGTATAAAAAAATCATCTACGAAATCTCAGCTCATCGCGTAAGGCTTCTATTTCATCGATTAGGCCGACTATCGTATAGATTGCCGCCCAGTTCATGCGGTGTTGTTGGCGCAAGGTCTCAATCTGACGCAAGCGCAGTATGGAGTCCTCATTGAATTGCAATTCGTTCTCCTCTCGCCGGACAGGTTGGATCACTCCTTTGCTGCAATAAAAAATAATTTTCCGCCGAGAACTGCCTGTCATGCGAATAACGACTTCCAGAGAATGGAGACAATGAGGATCAGGTTCTATCATTTTCATATCAATGCTCCCTCGGGTTAAAAGATGAATTATCGCGGATTTTTTCCCATGTGCTGCGCTCCTCTGCGCTGACTTCACGTGGCGTTACGATGGAAATTTCCACATACAAATCTCCCGGCGCATCTTTTTTCGGTAAGCCGTAGCCTTTGAGCCGGAGCTGGTCTTCCGAGTTCGTTCCGGCGGGGATTTTTAACTGAACGACTTTGCCTCCAGGAACGTTGAGTGAAATCGTGGTACCAAGCACGGCTTCCCATGGAGCGAGGGAAAGCTCACGGAAAAGATCGTGACCTTTCACGCGATAATCCGGATCTGCGGCCATGCGGACTCGTAAAAATAAATCTCCGTCCTCCCCTCCCCCCGAGCCGTTTCCACCATGGCCCGGAACGCGCAACCGCTGGCCTTCGCCTATCCCTGAGGGAATCCGAACTTGCACTTCATCGGTTATCACTTGTCCCGTGCGAGGATCTGCTTTGCGGAGAGAAATGGTTCGCATCGATCCCGTGAAAGCTTCTTGCAACGTCACCATGAGATCGCCCTCGATGTCTTGTCCACTCCTCTTGCCTCCACCTGTGCCAGCAAATCCACCGCCTCCATAACCCGCCGCACGCCGCGCTCCTCCACCGGAGAAATATTGTTCAAAGAAATCGCTGAAACCTGTGCCGCCAAATTCAAACCCCTCCGGCATCTGCTGCGCCCCGCCACCTGACCAAGCACCTTGCGGCGGCGCACCACCATGCCGGTCCCAATCCTTACCCAGCGTATCATATTTTTTCCGCTTCTCAGGATCGCTCAACACCTCATACGCCTCATTAATTTCCTTAAATTTCTCCTCAGCTGTCGACTTGTCTTTCGCTACATCCGGATGGTGCACCCTCGCCAATTTCCGAAACGCCTTTTTTACATCCGCTGCCGAGGCATCGCGCGCGATTCCAAGCACCTCGTAATAATCCCTGAATTGAACCGCCATCTTTAAAAACTATGAGCAGAAATCCATTTCAACGCAAGTCAGCGATTTTCCCACCAATATACTCATTCTTCAAGGTTGAGCGCGAACGGATTGCAGTACATGCTCTGCCCATGTCCCGCCCACGCGACCCAGACGAGCCGAAGATTTACTTCCTCCCGAACCTCATGACTGCCTGCAATCTTGCGTGCGGTTTCTTCGCTGTGCTGATGATTTTCAAAGGACAAATCGAAGTTCAAAAGGTATCTGGTGGAGGAGACATCGGAGCCAAAGAATACTACGAAATCTCCCGCCACTACTACCAATACGCTATCCTGCTCATCTTCGGTTCGTGCTTGTTTGATCTGCTCGACGGCCGCCTCGCCAGACTCGGTGGGCAGGAATCCCCTTTCGGCCAAGAGTTTGATTCGCTAGCCGATATCATCTCCTTCGGTATGGCTCCCGCAATGTTGCTCTCGCGAGCGGTGCTTTTCCCCCTCGGAAATATCGGCTGGTCCATCGCTCTTATCTACCTCATCTGCGGCGCGATGCGACTTGCCCGCTTCAACTGCCTCGCCTCATTGCCGAAAAAACCCGGCGATAAAAACGATTTTCGCGGCATTCCCATTCCTATGGCCGCAGGCTTCATCGCCTCTCTAACATTCCTCATCATCGACCTTTATAAAAACGACCACGAGGTCGGCGTCTGGAAATACGTGCTCGCTGGCGTCATGCTCGGCTTGTCCTGGTTGATGATCAGCGATGTACGCTATCCGTCTTTCAAATCCGTCGATTGGAAAACCCGCGGCAGCTTCACTGCTATCGTCGGGGCGGTGATCTTGGTCAGCCTGACCATTCACTTCCGATACATCATGCCAGTCGTTCTTTTTAGCGCATACCTGATTTATGGTTTTTTCAGACCTTTGATTTCTCAGCGTTTACGAAAAGGGATCGAGGATTTTTCCGAAACCGAAGAAGTGAATTCCGAAGCCAAGGCAACCATTTCCGAAACCCCGGATAAGCCAGACAAATTCTAACAGATCATGGAGGAAAAAAGAAAATCCCGAATCCTTCCATGGTTGCTTGTGCTTCTACCGCTGTGGCTGATCGCGTCCGGATCTTTCGCCTTGGTGCAATATTTTAATAGCGAGGAGACTGAAAAAATAGAGGCCGAAAAGCGTTTTGCAAAAAGCGTATCAGCGGAATCCATCGCGGATGATTTGAAAAAAATCATCTCCGTAATCGGCGAGCGCAACACTTCAAAACCCGCTCAACTCTCCGCCACCGCCTCGATGATCGAAGGCACGCTCGGTCCATCGAACACCGGTTACGATGTCGCCTCGATCATAAGCCCTTCTGATTTCCCCATCCTGAAAGTCACCATCCCCTCTCTCAAAAAAGACATCCCGCCACTTTGGATCATCACTTCCTACGATTCACCTAACAGCTCACGCGGCGCGGAAAAAAACGCCACCGGCCTCGTCGCCACTCTAGCTGCCGCGCAGGCTTTGGCCGATCACTCACCCGCCCAATCCATCCATTTCCTCTTCATCCCCCACGCCAATGAAGATGACTCCCCCGTCCTCGAAACCGCTACCCTCGTATCCCAACTCATCCAAGCCGAAACCAAACCCCGCACCATTCTCTGCATCGAGGCAATGGGTGATGCTGAATCCCTCATCCTCTCCTCACGCGACACCACCGCATTACCCAACGTCGATTTCGTAGATCTCGGAAAAATCCTCGGCGCGGAAATCGTCTGCCTTGGGGACGATTTCGACATCGCATCCACCCTGACCGAAATGAACCTCCCCGCCATCCGCATCGCCACCCGCCCCATGCTTTTACCCGACGAAGCCGACGAGAAAATCCCCTTCGCCCCCACCCTAGCTGCCTCAACCGGACGGCTGATCGAGCTGGTGCGTAGGCTTTCTCGATAAAAATCTCTAGAAATCCCCACTTGACCCTTTCCGCATCCTGCCCGACCGATTGCACCTAACTTAAGCGCATGATTTCCCCAAGCGAACCCGATACCACCTTCACTTCCCACGCTCCCGGATACTGGCCGGATTGCGAGGCGAAGGATTGGAACGATCCCAAATGGCAACTCCGCAACCGCATCGATTCGCTAGCGGAGCTCGAAGCTCTCATCAAACTCACCGATGAAGAACGCGCCGGTGTGCTGCTCGCAGGCAACAAACTCGCGATGTCGATCACCCCGCACTTTTTCAACTTGATTGATAAAAACGATCCGGACTGCCCGATCCGCCGGCAAGTTATTCCGCGCATCGAAGAAGCATGGACCGCCCCCGAAGAACTCGCCGATCCCTGTGGTGAAGATTCTCACATGCCCGTCCCCGGTCTAGTGCATCGCTATCCCGATCGCGTGTTGTTTCTCGTCACCGATCGCTGCGCATCCTACTGCCGTTACTGCACCCGCTCGCGTGTCGTATCCGGTGTCGGCGAGCAACAGCTCGAAACTCAATGGGAAGCCGCCTTCCAGTATTTGGAAAAACATACGGAAATCCGCGATGTCCTGCTTTCCGGCGGAGATCCTCTTCTCTTTTCCGATTCAAAACTCGATAAAATCCTCACCCGCCTCCGCGCGATTCCGCACATCCAGTTTCTTCGGATTGGCTCCCGCATCCCGATTTTCCTTCCCCAACGCATCACGCCGGAACTCTGCGAGATGCTCAAAAAGCATCATCCGCTCTTCATTTCCATCCATTCCAACCATCCGAAAGAACTCACCACCGAAGTTCGCGATGGTCTCATCCGCCTCGCAGAAGCCGGCATCCCGCTAGGCAACCAATCGGTTCTTCTACGCGGCGTGAATGATTCTCCGGAAATCCAAAAAGCCCTAGTGCATAAACTTTTGATGGCCCGCGTCCGCCCTTACTATCTCTATCAGTGCGATCTCATCACCGGTTCTTCTCACCTCCGCACATCCGTAGCCGAAGGCGTGAACATCATCGAAAAACTCCGCGGTCATACCACCGGATACGCCGTCCCGCAATTCGTTATCGATGGCCCCAGCGGCGGCGGGAAAATACCGATCAATCCGAACTACGTCGTTGATAGCAGTTCGAACAAAGTCACCCTCCGTAATTTCGAGGGAGAAATATTCGAATACCCGGATCCGACTCCTATCCCACCTGCGGATATGAAAGCGCTGCACGAGAAGGCGATGTGTAGTTAAATATTTTCTACTACGTTTAGACTCAGCATCATTCCTCAGTCTTATCACTATCGGATACGCCGCTTTCCTCTTTTGGATTTTCATCCACTGCGACATCCACTACCTCAATTTCAGTGTAATGAGTCACCATGTTTTGCATGATGTTGCACGCATCGATATCACCAGACCACAATCCCACTTCTTTCGCACGCAATTTCAAGGTGAGGTCGTGGACATCCCCAGGCGCGATTTTTTTACGAAGATTATAGGAATGATAACCCCATAAGCTTTCTGACGAACTGGGCTTGGGTGACACATCGATAATTTCAAATCCATCCGTGAATTCATCATAAACATCCAAGTTTGCCAAAACGACATCATCCGCCCCGGTGTTCTTTACCGAAACCTTCACCTCAACAACTTCTCCCAATTGCACGGTATCCGGATGATCGACCTGGATCTCAAAGCTGGGTGATTCCGTATAAATAAACCAATACCCGACGGCACCGATCCCAACCCAAACCAACGATGTCACAATCATGGTGATCAACGCCGTGAGGATGATTAACTTGTTGCGATAGGATGCTGGAGTTGGCGGATACATATTAGATTATTTCGCGATGTATAGGAATTCTGGCAAACATTAAACGTTAGGCGAAAAATCCCCGCTCGGTCACATACTTCAACCACGGCACGAAATCCAACTCGGGCGAAACTTCTTTCGCAAAGCCCGCCAAAGCCATTACCGAACGACTACCATCCATCGCAGCCAGCACTTTGAGTTGGGAAAATGGAAATACGCAGGATTTGAGTTTCGAATCCACCAGAGGCAAACATTCCTGCGCACAAATCAAACGCCATGCATCGAGCTTGGGAAAATGCGGCACGATAAAATTCTCAGAAGATTGCTCAGAAAATGGGATAGATTCACCAAGTAGCGCATCCTTGCGACAAAAAATCTCAGATCGAAATGTGGTCTTCAGCTTCTCATCGGTAAGGTCATCGCCCCTCTCACCGCTGACAGAATCGCCCAGCCAACGCAGGCCACTCATCTCAGCAAGTTTCACCACCGCCCCGAGCGACCAAGCATCCGTCAGCGGTCCGAAATCATCGCACGCCAAAACCTCCAAGCCCTTCGCCAGCATATCATCCACAATCTCGGCTTCCCGTGCATCGGCCACATCTTTGAAAACCGCTAGCGCGGTCATTTCATCGACATCGCCCGCAGTCTGAATTGCCCGCACTTTTTCCACCACCAGCATCCTCTCCTTCCATCCCGCCGCAACATTAAAACTCACCGTCGCGATTCCATCTATTGAGAGTCGCTTGCCGATAAAATCCATCATCCCGACTTTCACCTCGTTCGGCACCCAGGAAAAAACTCCGTGCGTGATAATCAAATCAAACTCCCCCACGGGATCGAACTCCAAGATTGAACTCTCACAAAAACTCACATTTTTCAGTCCTGTCTGCCGCGCCAAGTTCTTCGCCGTGGAAATATACTTTTTAGAAACATCCACGCCCAAACACTCCGCACTCCGCAACCGATTCGCCACGGAAAGCAAATGATGACCCGTCCCGCAGCCAATTTCCAAAATCCGCGCACCTTCAACCTTGCTCCTACCAAACCCTAAAAACCTCGCAACCTCTGCATTCACTATCGGATCAGAACTCGGATGACTCATCGGCGGATATGCCTCTGCCTGATATAACTCTGCAAAGGTGCGCTGCATCTCGCTATTTCCAATATGTAGAAGGGTTTTGCAACCCCTTTCATCAAAAGCTCAATCTGCCCTATTCAAGAAGTGTAACAACGAATCTGCATGTCAAACCACGGAATGCACGGAATGCACGGAATACACGGAATACACGGAATGGAAAAGGCTTCCATGAACCCCAATTACACCCATGGAGTTAAGCTAGTTTCCAATCCTTCGGCATTACCTTTCTCCGTGTATTCCGTGCATTCCGTGGTTAAAAATACTTAAGATGCCCGCCAACTGCAGATCCTGAGCTAAAAAATCCAAATTCAGATTTCCCTGAAATTTTGTGTTCCCTCCCGCGCAAGAGGTACATAACCTCCCGCCCCGTGCCCACGACCGCTATCCTTGCCCTCGAAGACGGACGCTGCTTTTCTGGAATTTCTTTCGGAGCCAGCGGAACCACCACCGGAGAAATTTGCTTCAACACCTCCATGACAGGTTATCAAGAAGTGATCACTGATCCTTCTTACCGCGGCCAAATCGTAGCGATGACTTATCCGATGATAGGCAACTACGGAGTGAACACCGAAGATAACGAATCCGCAGGCCCACACATTCGCGCATTTGTCATCGGCGAGCTTTGCGAAATCCCATCTAACTGGCGTTCTCAAGAAAGCCTTTCTTCTTATCTCGAGCGTCATGACATCCTTGGCATCGAAGGCATCGATACCCGCGCGCTCACGATTCATCTCCGCTCTCTCGGCGCCATGCGCGCTTGTGTCACCACCGAACTTTCCGAGGCCGACGCCATCGCTACCGCGAAAAATTCCGCCCCTATGGAAGGTTCCGATTTCGTCAAAGAAGTCACCACCAAGGAGTCTTACATCTGGGCAGAAGAATCCCGCAAATGGACCCTGCCCAACGCATCCATCGGCGAAACCGAAACTTACCAAGAACTTCCCCCAGTCAAATACCGCGTTGTCGCCATCGACTTCGGCTTGAAATACAACCAACTCCGCATGCTTCGCCAAGCTGGCTTCGAGGTTGAGGTCGTGCCCGCCGCCACTTCTGCTGAGGAAATCCTCGCGAAAAAACCCGATGGCTTGTTCCTAACAAACGGCCCCGGAGATCCAGCCGCGCTAAACTATATCCACGCAGAACTCAAACAGCTCATCACCAAGCTTCCAACATTTGGAATCTGCCTCGGCAACCAACTGCTCGCCCACGCCTACGGAGGAAAAACCTTTAAACTCAAATTCGGCCACCGCGGCGGAAACCAACCCGTCAAAGATCTCCGCTCCGGAAAAATTTCCATCACCTCACAGAACCACGGTTTCGCGGTCGATCCCGATTCGCTACCAGACGACATCGAGGTCACCCACATCAACCTAAACGACAACACCGTCGAAGGCATGCGCCACAAAACCCTGCCAATCTTCTCCGTCCAATACCACCCAGAAGCCGCCCCCGGCCCCAACGACGCCGCCCACTTCTTCACCGACTTCGCGGAACTCATTGAGACAAGTAAGATTAACCGCGAATGAACGCGAATGAACGCGAATTAATTTTCAAAGACGAAGTCTTTGAGATTATCTCCTGTGCGCTGGAGATATCAAACGGTCATGGCCACGGCCTAAACGAAAAGATTTATGAAAACTCCCTTGTTGTAGAATTCGGTTATAGAGGAATTCCATTTCTCCAACAACCGAGCTATCCAGTCAGTTGGAAACAGGTAAAAGTCGGCGAATTTATTCCCGACCTCATCGCCCACGAAAAAATCATCGTCGAAACTAAAACCATCGATCGCATTACTGATATCGAGCGTGGTCAGGTTCTTAATTACTTACGCGTCACCAAACTCCCCGTGGGACTCATCATCAATTTCAAGAATCCACGACTGGAATGGGAACGAGTCGTTCTTTCCAAAGACTCCAACCCAACCAATCTTCATTAGCGTCCATTCGCGTTCATTCGCGGTTAACTTTCCAAATCCCAAAAACTCAGCCAGAATTTAGTAAATCTACGACCCATTAAAATTACATAGTTCTCTCTAAAGACCCAACTCACCCAATCTTCATTAGCGTCCATTCGCGTTCATTCGCGGTTAACTTTCCACATCCCAAAAACTCAACCACAATCCGCGTTCATTCGCGGTTAAAAATTTGAAATTTATGAATACAGTAATCACTGGCCTCCAATGGGGCGACGAAGGCAAAGGCAAGATCGTTGACTATCTCACAGAATCCGCAGACGTGGTCATCCGCGGTCAAGGCGGCAACAACGCCGGCCACACCGTTATCGCCAAAGGCACCAAATACGTCCTTCACCTTCTCCCTTCGGGAATTCTCTGGGACAACAAAATCAACGTCATCGGCAACGGCGTCGTCGTCGACCCCATCGGCCTCTGCATCGAAATCGAACGCATTGAAGGCCAAGGCATCAAAATTTGCCCAGAAAAACTCCTAATCTCCGACCGCGCCCACGTGGTTCTGCCTTTCCATAAAGAACTCGATGCCGCTCGCGAAATCTCACTCGGCGATCAAAAAATAGGCACCACCAAACGCGGCATCGGCCCGGCTTACGCCGATAAAGTCAACCGCTGCGGTCTGCGCATGGCTGATCTGTTAGACCGTCCTTTTGCCGAAGCACAAATCACCCGCCGTGTCGCCGAGGTGAACGAGATTCTAACAAAATACGATCTCCCCACTTTCCATGCCGACGCCGTCATCGCCGATACCTACGCGGCCTTCGAGCGCCTCCGCCCGCACGTCACGAACACGATCCCTGTTCTGCACAAGTCCTGGAAAGCAAAGAAGAACCTCCTCTTCGAGGGCGCGCAGGGCACCTTGCTCGATATCGACTTCGGCACCTATCCCTTCGTCACCTCTTCGAATACCACCGCCGGCGGCTCCACCACTGGCACGGGACTGCCGCCCACCGCCATCGAGGCCGTGATCGGCGTTTGCAAGGCCTACACGACCCGCGTCGGCTCTGGCCCTTTCCCCACCGGCGACGAAGGCCTTTCCGAATACCTCCACAATCTCGGCCGCGAATTTGGTGCCACCACCGGCCGCCCGCGCGGATGCGGCTGGCTCGATACCGTCCTGCTCCGCTTCGCCTGCATGGTCAACGGCGTCACTGGACTCGCCGTCACCAACATCGATGGTCTCGACGAATACGACGACCTGAAAATCTGCATCGCCTACGATATCGACGGCATCCGCCACGAACTTCCGCCCGCCGACCGTTCCTTCTGGGATCGCGCCAAGCCGATCTACGAAACGTTGCCCGGCTGGAAAGTGGATACCACTGCTT
>CAMCYT010000088.1 GCA_945885485.1 Prosthecobacter debontii | reverse complement strand
GAAGGATCGCTGCGGAGTAGAATAGAATTTTATAGACGTTTTTCATAAGTGAATCACTTCTCTGTTAGACGGAATGTTGCTTCTGCGAAGGCTTTGCCGATGGGAGCTAAGATCTTTGCTGAACCGAGGTAGTGGTAGCCGCCGTTCGATGCACCTTTCAGGCGTTTCCATTCTGCTGCGGTGTAGTTTTTTTCCATATACTTCATTTTGTTTTCCCAGGATTCGTCTTTTTCCTCAGCTACTTTGGCATTCACCGCAGGCCAATAGCCTTCCATGCGTTCATGCAGGGCTTGCAGGTCGTCATCCCAAAATGGCGCGGTAGGCACGGCCATTACGTTGCCCTTGAATTCCGGTAGCGCGACCGCTGCCATCTGGGCTTGGCGAAAATACATTTGAGTTCCGGGATTCTTGTCCTCCTTTTCACCATTGATTCCCATGACGCCGATGACGAAGGGCAGCTTGGGGGCGTTCAGATCCTTGCGCACGTCGCGGATCAAATGCCCGAGTAAATCCTTATAGAGGTCATATCCGCCGGGCTGGTCGCCTTTTTCGTATGTCCAATCGGAAACCAAATCATTGAAACCTTGAAACCAAACGAAACCGGCCAATTCGTAGCCCTGCTTTTCATCGTATTCAGGCACCACGCGTTTGATGTCGCCTAAAACTTTTTTAACATGCTCCATCATCGCTCGGTAATAGACACCCGTGACCTCAATTTTATCAGCTTTGCTTTTTTCAATATCGTCACCCCGCTGCTTGAATTTATTGAGCTCAAAATCGCTCCACGCGTAGAGTCCAGCTCCGGGAGGACGAAAGTCTGTGTGTAAGCTCCTTCCACCCCATGCTGTCTTGATGATAAGAACAGGATCACCCAGTTTCTCCATGTAGATGCCGAAGGTGAATTCAGGACCGATCTTATCATCCGGGGCACCAAAACCAGCAGTGAGCTTTCCGGTCTTTTCTGTTAGATCAGAGTAAGCATCGCCGAGGCAGCCGATGGAGGAGATCCAAACCTTTTCACAAACTTTCGGTTTCCCGTCGGCTCCGAGCATTTCCTTGAGAAGCGGAGCGGTTTTGCGATCTGCAGCCATGGCATCGAAAGTCGAAATCGCCGCATGACCTTGCATGTTAGATTGTCCGGCGAGGATGTAAACTTTCAGTGGCTTGCCGCCAGCACCAGGTTTTTTTGAACTGGTGGCAATAGGCTTTTCTGAAGCTGTTTCACGTGAAATGAAATCTTTGAGCGTGATGATTTTTGGATCTTCCGTGCTAGCTTCGATGTCGGCGATGGCTTTGAGTAGAATTTTTTGATTATTGCTAGGCTCTTGTCCTTCTTCACGTTTTTGGAGATCGCGGCCGATTTTTTTTAGTGCGGGTAGCATTTCACGAGCTCCTTTCCCGTAGCGCATGAGGTAGTCCATCCTAGGTTGTAACTCCAGGCCCCAGCGCCATTCGATGGTGGAGACACAGAGCAGCATGCCTTCGCGGATGTGGTGTTTCGAGAGGATGTCGAGTCCTTCCTTGCGAATATCATCGCCCCACATTTCGTTGGTGGGGGCGAGTTTATCAACAGCGTTAGCGAGCGTGGGGAGGAGCGGGGCGAGGTCGCGATCGCTGAGCTTGCGGAGTGCGGGAATAACGGCGGCGCGCACAACGCTATCGTCATTTTCCAATAAAGATTTCATGGTCCGGAGAAGTTGTATGCGATCCACTCCATCAAGGGAGTCGGAGAGAATGACCGGTTCGCTAGTGCCTGGATAGGGAGAAAACAAGGCGCGAGAGGTGGCGCGCTGGTGCATGCGGCGCGGGTCGGCGGGCGTTGTTTGGAGGGACATGGCTAACAGATCGCTGGCGCTTTCTTTATCGCCGAGACGAGCAAGAGCTTCTGCAGCGAGAGCTTGCAGCCATGTGTCCGAATCCTTGAGCATCGCTCGTAATTGCGGCAAGGCACTTGAGGTGTCCTTGCCGAGACGCCCTAGGGCTTCGACCGCACCGTAGCGGGTGTAACGATCCTTACTTGCGAGCATTTCAAGTAGTGATGGCACGAAATTACCGCCGCGTTTGCCGATGGCTTGAGCCGAGTGATAACGCAAGGTGGGCGACCAACTCTTTAAACCTTCGAGTAGCACCTCGTCGTCTCTTTTAATATAACCATTTCTCTCGCCCTCCGGGTATCGGTCGCGCCCGGCAACGATGACAGTTTTAACCTCCTCGGGACTCAACGATGGGGCTACGGACGTTTTCTTGCCGATGATACGCAGGCTTTTTTGATAGAGACCGAAAGAGAGCAGATAGCCTCCTGTTAGATCCCACTCGTTGTAGTTATTATTTTCATCACCCGCTTCGATTTGTTGATAAACGAAAGCACCTTTCCAGTTGCGAGAGAGATCGTAATACCACGCTTGTTCCTTGAGGTAGGCACCGGTGGCATGAGGTCCGCTGCGCGACGCGCCCGGGATGGCCCAGAGCATGTTCCAGAAATTTCCGCAATGACCCTGCTCGCGGTGGTCGTAGGCAGCGGTGGCCATCCGTGAATTGAAAGCAGTGGCATCGCGATCGCCGAGAATATCGAACATCACGGCGGCACAGGAAGATTTTCCGTTGTCATCATGAGCACTTCCCCACGCTGGATGATCGCCGTAGGGGATCGCACCCTTGTCCACGTAATAGCGGAGAAATATCGAGGACTTTTCGATGGCCTTATCCAAGGTTGGATCGCTGACCCCAGCCTCGCGGGCCAGCACGAGGGAAATCGTCATCGGCAAGCCGATCACGTTCATGCCTCCGTAGCCTTCCGAATGGCCATTAGCCAATGAGGGAGCGTGTCCCCACATGCCATTCATGCACTGGTTTTTCACTCCACGCATGGTGACCTGTTTCAATTCGGAAAACACGGTCTTCCTATCGGTGGCGAGTGTATACTCGCTTAAGAAAAGATTTCCATAGGCGATGTGCCAGTTCCATGTGTCTACGTTTTGAAGGGACTCTGCGACTTTTTCGGCAAATTTACCGAGCATCGTGTAATGCTTTTTATCACCGCTAGCGAGCAGGGCGAGGGCGTTGAGATGATCGGGGATATCGGCATTTTCAAAACCCCTCTCCTCGATGAGGCGGCAACCTTGTTCGAAGATCGCTTTCGATTTAGGGCAATCATAAGGAGCGGTGGCGCTGTATGCTCCGAGCACTTTCAGCTTAAGTTCGACCGTGGATGTTTTGCCACCTCGCCAGATGCTCAGAGGAAGGATGCCGGTTTTTTCTTCCGCTGCGGCAATAGCGTGACCGAAGCTGCGGCGTGCATCGTCCGCGAAGGGTTTACCGAAGACACCGAGGATTACGTCATTCACTTGCAGGATACCATCGGCGGGTGAACCTTTGTCTACGGCGGTGATGATAATCTGCCGGGAGGCGGCGGTGAGGTCTTCGTGGCGGAAATACATCCAACCGCGGAGACCTGTGGGGCCGAGCAACCAATCGTGCGATCCGTCGCTATGCCCACCCGAAGTGAAATCAGGTATGGGAGTGCTTTCCGCTGCGTTCAGTGGGGAGAAGAAACTACCTAACAATATCGCGATAACAAGTTTCAGTCTGTGTTTCATAAAATTGCTTCTTTCTTCTGATTAGCTATAGATAATATGTCGGCTCCAGAAGAAGATTATTGTGATTTCTGGTTGCTTGCGACGAGAGTTAAGCTTTGTTACAATGCATGAAAGCATCCACTTGGAAATATGTTGTTGGATATGGAGTTTTTCTCATCGTGATCGGACTGCTGGGTTTTGCATCGAATCCTGAGAAAGCGAAAACCGCCCTAATGAGTGGCGGCCTATTTGGCAGCCTCAGCATTGTTTGGGGTGTTTTCATGGCCAAAGGTTTTGGATGGGCGCGTTACGCCGCAATCATAACCACTTCTTTGCTCAGTGTCGTATTTGGCTGGCGTTCGTTTATGGGATGGCAGGCATTCATAGCAGGAGAACCGAAACTGATCGCCGCATCCTTGATCAGTTCCATGCTCGTTGCCTCTTTGATTTTGCTTCCCCTCATTCTTCGTAAATCTCCCGCTTAACCCATTTACCAATAGCATTTTCCGAAAACGGCCGTGATCGCAGATCGCAGATCGCGGGTTCTAGGAGTGAGTATCCTTGGGAGAAAAAGCTATGCCACGTGAAATAATTCACCCACTAACGGCCGTATGTGTCTAGGTTATCAAGGATTCATTACATAATCGCAGCTAATTCACACTCAACACTTAAATCCATGTTCGAAATCACTCGCCGCCATTTCCTCTCCAAACTCTCCACTGGGATTGGTGGAGCGGCGCTTGCTTCCATACTTCCGCAGAAAAGCTCCGCCGCTATGCTGGGAGAAAAATTCATCGCAGACCACGCGCCTAAGGCTAAACGCGTGATCTACCTGTTCATGTCCGGCGGCCCCGCGCACATGGATCTTTTTGATTACAAACCGAAGCTCAACGAGCTCAACGGCCAGCAACTCCCCGACTCAGTCCGCCGCGGCCAGCGCCTCACCGGCATGTCCGGCAACCAAGCCATCCTGCCACTCGCTGGCTCTCAGTTCAAATTTGCCCAACACGGAAAATCCGGTGCATGGGTCAGCGAACTTCTGCCTCATACTTCCAAAGTAGTAGATGATCTTTGCTTCGTGAAATCCCTCTGGACCGAGGCGATCAACCACGATCCAGCGATGACCTTTTTCCAAACCGGCTCCCAGATCGCCGGTCGACCATCGCTCGGTTCATGGGTCACCTACGGCCTCGGTTCCATGAACGAGAACCTCCCTGGCTTCGTCGTACTCGTCACCAAAAAAGCCACGGACCAACCTCTCGCCGCCCGACTCTGGGGCACCGGCTTCCTCGATTCCCGCTATCAAGGCGTGCGTTTCTCTTCCGGAAAAGATGCGGTGTTTTATCTCACTAACCCAGATGGCGTTTGCCAGTCGGGTCGACGTGCTCTGTTAGATAAACTCTCAGCCCTGAATAAAATCGATTTCCAAAATGAGATCGATCCCGAGATCGAAACCCGCATCGCCCAATATGAAATGGCCTACCGCATGCAGACCAGCGTACCGGAAGTCACCGACATCGGAGGAGAACCAAAATCAATCAAAGAACTCTACGGTCCAGACGCAGAGAAGCCTGGCACCTTCGCCGCCAATTGCCTGCTCGCCCGCCGCCTCGCGGAAAAAGGCGTGCGTTTCATTCAGCTCTATCACCCAGGTTGGGATCAGCATGGGAACCTGCCGGCCGCTATCCGCAAACAAACCCAAGAAACCGATCAAGGCTGCGCCGCCCTCATCACCGATCTCAAGCAACGCGGAATGTTAGAAGACACCCTAGTCGTCTGGGGCGGAGAGTTTGGTCGGACCGCTTATTCGCAAGGCAAACTCACCAAAGACAACTACGGCCGCGATCACCATCCGCGCTGCTTCACCGCATGGATGGCGGGCGGCGGAATCAAACCCGGCATGACCTACGGTGCAACCGACGACTACGGCTACAACATCGTCGGCACCGATGGACAAGCGATCAATCCAACGAAAGACAAATTCATCCCCGGTGCCGTCCACGTCCACGACTTCCACGCCACCATCCTCAACCAACTCGGCATTGACCACACCCGCCTCTCCCACACCTTCCAAGGCCGCCGCTTCCGCCTAACAGATGTGCATGGGCATGTGGTGAAAGAGCTACTCGCGTAGGCTAGAAATGATTGACGATTGCTGAGTGACGATTTTTGATTTTTTGATTTGGAAGAGAAATGCTAAACAGCATCGCTTTGCTCTTCATTCAAAAACCTGTCCGTCGTAACCTTGGCGTAGATGGATCAAAAATCATCAATCAAATCGAAAGATCAAAACGACGTGCTCATGTATCATAATTGAGCCGAATTCATCCTTCCATCCACTCCTCCGATCACGCTAAGTTAACCTCATGGACCATCCCGAAACCAACAAGAAGCTCGATCGCATTGCCAATCTTCTCATCGCTAATCTCATTTTCATGGCGATTGCCGCAGCGGCTCTCATCGTCGGGCTAATGCCCAAGTTGGAGCGCATGACGAAAAGCACCGAGCGCGTAGCGAAAAGCACGGAACGTGTGGATCAACGTTTCCAATCCTTCGCCGATGAGGTGCAGCCTGTGGTTTCCGCTGGAGCGGACATTGCGAAACAATCGATTGATAAAATCGACACCGACCGCCTCTCAAAATCCGCCACAGAAAAATCTGATCAACTCATCGACGCCGCAACCGATAAGGCGAAGCGTTTTCTAGGTCTTGATAAAGAGAAGGATGAATAACTACCCAATCTTCAATTCATCATTTTCAATATCCCATCCATAACCACATCGAGCTTTCGTGCATTTTGTGTTTTTCGTGGTTAAATTTTCTCTCAACTCTCCAATGAAACACTTCATTCCCACCATCGCACTACTGTTCGCCATCGCTCCTATTTCCGTGCGCGCGGAAGAAGAACCGAAGCATCCAGTCAAACCCTTACTCTGGAAGATTGAAGGCGGCGATCTTAAAAAGCCATCCTACCTCTTCGGCACCATCCACTTAGGTGGCGGCGCGCTGAACCAACTCCATCCCACAGCCGAGAAGGCATACAACGAAGCCAGTTTCATCCTCACTGAAATCCCCATGGATATGAAAACCCAAATGGGAATGATACCAAAACTCATGCGGAACGATGGCAAAACGCTTTCTGTATCGATCGGTCCGGATCTAAGCAAACAACTCAATGAAGAGCTCCGTGCAATCAATCCCGCTCTAAACTCAACGCCCTTTGAACCGATGCTCACTTGGGCGATCGCCGCAACGCTGCCCATGATCAAAGCCCAACTCTCCGGCGCCACTGCCGTCGACAAGATGGTGTGGGATCGCGCAGTAAAAGACGGCAAAAAAACCGGCGCGATGGAAACCGCCGATTTCCAAATGGGTTTGTTCAATAATTTCACCGAAGAGGAACAGGTTAAAATACTCTCCGAGACACTGCGCATCATGCGCACAGAACGGGCCGATGGAAAAGACAGCCTCAAAGAGCTCATCGATGCCTATATTCAAGGCAATGCGGAATTGATCAAGCGACTGATGGATAAAGCCACTGATGAAATGATCAAAGGCCCTGAAAAAGAACTCGGTAAAAAATTCTTCGACAAACTCCTAACCAAGCGCGACGAAACCATGGCCGCAAGCATCGCGGAGCAGCTGAAAACCTCACCCGAGACCGTGCACTTTTTCGCCGCCGGAGCCGCTCATTTCACCGGAGACCCCAGCATTCGCAGCCACTTGGAAAAGGCCGGTTATAAAATTACTCGAATTGATAAGTAGTTTCACCGGATCGTTAGCCTGAAAATCTACATTTTTCGTGTATTTCGTGCCTTTCGTGATTCCAAATACTGAATCTAGCCTACTTTTCTTCATTTTCCGCAAGATTTCGTCTTGACGCATCCGAAACGCAGGGCATTCTTCGCCCCCCGATAACCAATTTTCATCATGGCACGTATTTGTAGCATCAGAGGCACCCGCGTCCCCTCCGGCGGCAAAATCCAACGTACTGGCTTAGCCAAGAAAAAGGGCGGTATCGGTCGTCACGTCACCAAAGTCACCAAACGCTCGGTTTCTCCGAACCTTCAGAACAAACGCATCTGGGTTCCTGAACTCGATCAATTCGTTCGTATCAAACTGAGCTGCCGCGCACTTAAGACCATCAACAAAAATGGTGCTTACGTGACCCTGAAAAAAGCGGGACTCGTTAAGTAATCTGCCATGCACGGCTTTTCCTACAAAAACGGGGAGCTTTTCTGCGAAGATGTTTCCCTGCAGTCTCTCGCAGAGCAACACGGCACTCCCCTTTACGTCTACTCGGCAGGAACGATCACGGATCATTTCAAACGTCTGGACAAAGCGCTCTCTGGCGTCGATCACGAAGTCGCTTACGCTGTAAAAGCAAATTCCAATCTTTCCGTCCTCCGCCTGCTTGCCACCAAAGGCGCTGGCTTCGATATTGTTTCCGGTGGCGAACTTTTCCGAGTCATCAAAGCCGGTGGCGATCCAGCTCACTGCACCTTCGCAGGCGTTGGCAAAACCCGTGAGGAAATCATTTACGCCCTCGAAAAAGGCATCTACTCCTTCAACGTCGAGAGCGAAGAAGAACTCCGCTACCTCAACCAGATCGCTGGCGAACTTGGGAAAATCGCTCCAGCCGCCGTTCGTGTGAACCCAAACGTTGACGCTAAAACTCACAAATATATCTCCACCGGAAAAAGCGAAAATAAGTTTGGAGTCGATTTCGGAAAAATCGCTGATCTTTACGACCGCGCCGCTGCCGAGCTGAAAAACATCAAGCTCCGTGGCCTGCAAATGCATATCGGCTCACAGCTCACCTCCATCGATCCCTTCATCGAGGCCGTCGAAAAAGTCATCCCTCTCGTCACCTCTCTCAAACAAAAACACGGCATCGAATTCTGGTCCATCGGTGGCGGGATCGGCATCGTTTATCATGATTCCCTCCAATCCGGCCCAGCCGATTGGTGGATCTCCAAATCCGAATCCGAACGTCCCCTCACCATCGAGAAATACGGCCAGGAACTCGTTCCACGCCTCAAAGACCTCGGGTTGAAAATCTTGTTAGAACCCGGCCGCTACATCGTCGGCAACGCCGGTGTTCTTCTCACCCGCTGCCTCTACGAGAAAAAAGGCTCTGCCAAAACCTTCAAAATCGTCGATGCCGGCATGAACGATCTCATCCGTCCTGCCCTCTACGAAGGTCATCACGATATCGTTCCTCTCACCCAACCGAAATCCACAGAACTCATCAAAGTCGACGTCGTCGGCCCGATCTGTGAAAGCGGCGACTTCTTCTGCCAAGACCGTCCCCTCCCTGATTTCAACCCAGGAGACCACGTCGCCCTGATGTCCGCCGGAGCCTACGGATTCGTCATGGCATCCAACTACAACTCACGCCCCCTTCCCGCAGAAATCCTAGTCGAAGGCACAGACGCCACCGTCGTCCGCAAACGCCAGACTCTGGACGATCTCATCGAAGGCGAGTTGTAAGCATTTAGCTGTCACTGAATATCTGACTTATTTGTGACTTCAGTTTGATTGACGATTGATGATTGAGGATTTTTGAATGTTGATTTGAAAGAATAATCTCCCTCTACGCCACTAAGCAGCTCCGTCCCCCGAAAGGAACCGCGATTTAAAACGCGACCTCGCAAGCGAACCACGCACAGCCTTGGTCAATACCTCGCGCTACGAAAAAACCGCCTCCCCGTCAAAGCAGCCCCACGTAAAACCTTCGGCACGTGGTTAGGAGCGCCG
The DNA here is from genome assembly GCA_945885485.1 of Prosthecobacter debontii. Taxonomy (GTDB): domain Bacteria; phylum Verrucomicrobiota; class Verrucomicrobiia; order Verrucomicrobiales; family Akkermansiaceae; genus Luteolibacter. Next base: position 314 of record CAMCYT010000088.1, on the reverse strand, counting down.
ACGCCCTCGTCGGCATGTTTTTTTAAAGAGACGGCTATTATTTAGCGACTAGTCCCGAAAGGAACCCATCACTTATTTACACCTTCCCTTGTTCTAAGGCTCGGACAATCTGATTTCATCACCCTTGATAAATCCAAAGTTGACATCACTTAACTAGCGATGGAGTGTAGCTTTGAAATCGGATATATTTATGAAGATCACATCAAAAACCATTATTTCCATGCGTAGTGCGGCGAACGCCGTTCTCGTAGCCGGCGCGATCACTGGAACAAGTCAGGCGGCAGAATCCTCAAGCGTCCGTTCAGATACACAAG
>CAMCYT010000087.1 GCA_945885485.1 Prosthecobacter debontii | reverse complement strand
CCAGAGTGCCCTCAGAGAAAACTAGCCTACAAGAAAAAACGGATCTCGATTCCATGTCTTCACCCACCACGCCGCCGTTCACCATCACTCCAGCTGTTCTCTCGCTCGTGGCGGAAATCGCTACCGAGGTGGGGCGTCTCGGAGCTTTGACGGGGCGAGGAAACATACCTAAACTCCGTCGTAAAAACCGGATCAAATCGATTCACGCATCACTCGCCATCGAGAACAACACCCTCACGCTCGAACAGGTCACAGCTGTCATCGCGGGTAAGCGGGTTCTTGGGAAAGCGTCCGAAATCCAGGAGGTGAAAAACGCGTTCGCCGCCTACGAGGCCATGGCCGGATGGAATCCCTATTCCACAAAAGATCTCCTCGTCGCCCACCGCTTGCTTATGAGCGGATTGGTCGATGACGCGGGCCGGTTCCGCACGCGCTCCGTTGGCATTGCCCAAGGGGAGCGCGTTGTCCACCTCGCTCCGCCCGCAGTACTAGTACCCGGCTTGATGAAAGACCTGCTCCTCTGGTTGAAACGCACCGATAACCACCCCTTAGTCGCCAGCTGTGTTTTCCATTATGAATTGGAGTTCATTCACCCCTTCGCCGACGGCAACGGTCGCATGGGTCGCCTCTGGCAAACTCTCATTTTGAATCGATGGAATCCGCTCTTCGCCTTTCTCCCCGTGGAAACTGTCATCCGCGACCGCCAGGCGGAATACTACCGGGTGCTTGGGGCTTGCGACAAGGTCGGCAATTCCACCGCCTTTATCGAATTCCTGCTCGCCGCTCTTCTAACTGCGCTTCGTGAAGTCTCTACAGCCGACCAAGTCAGCGATCAAGTCAGCGACCAAGTCAAATCACTGCTAAAATTGCTAAAAACCAAGCCTCTTAGCGCCATGGAGTGCATGACTCGCCTCAAGCTTTCTCACCGTCCCACCTTCCGTGCCAACTACCTCAATCCAGCACTCCACCAAGGGCTCATCGAGCGCACCATCCCCGAAAAACCCAATTCCCGACTCCAAAAGTATCGCCTGACTGAGAAAGGCTGAAGCCACCTCATCACAAAAGGAAACGAATACAACGAGAGAGCTAGCGCGCATGGCCACAACTCTTCATTCAACCCAAAAAAAATGAACCGCAGATGGACGCAGATGGACGTTAATTTTAAGAGACTTATGAATCATTAGGAGTTAACCCTCTGGGTAATTACCTCAATCTAAATAACTCTTAGATCATCTGCGTTCATCTGCGGTTTAATTTCTCTTTCTTCATTCAGGAAAGAAATTTAAATTAGGATATTAGGAAATCAGGAAGGCTTCGCTCCCATCTTTTCCTGTCTTCCTGCCTTCCTTATTCAAATATTTTTTGCGGTTTGGGAAACGCTCTAGCCGATAGCGCAAATCCCCACGGCCACAGCCTCAACAAGGGAGCGCGGGCGTCTCGCCCGCATCTTCAGAGTATCTCAGCGGGCGGGACGCCCACGCTCCCTTTATGAGATTGTCTGTGTATTAGAATAGATGATGAGGGAGCGGCGGGGGAACTAAGGATAATTCCGTTGATATCCATTCACCTAAAAAAGCTGCGCATGATTTGCGAAATAATAAGGCATGAAAAGTTAACCTAGGACTTTTAAGCAGAGCTTGATGAATATTATCCAAAAAACGATAAGAAGCCCAACTAGGATGACACCGCTATGACTTTGCTTTTTCATTTATGGCGTAAAATACTTTAAAGAGTAAGTCCGCTGAGGTGGGCGCTGAGGGCTTTCACGTCGAGCGCGGTGGTGTCTCTCATAAGGGTGGGGAAGAGTTCGCTGAGTTTAGTGTGGTGGCCGAATTGAATGGTTATATCCTAAACCTGAATGATGGGGTCGGACATACGTGGGGTGAGACGCAGAACTGAGAGGGAAAGATGGGCTATGAGCCTAAAGGTCTTAAAGTCGAAGCTCAGATTCAGAATCGCTGGGGCGATTAAAGAGTCGAACACCGATGAAACGAAAGCGCCGCAAGACGCAATCTAAGCAGTTGGCTGTAGTAAATAAAATGGCTTTAACCAGTGTGAGTTGAGGTCTCTCACCCCGATGCGACAGGGTTGGTTCTTTTTTTGATGAAAAAACTTCAAATTAAAAAACACGCCACCGTTCCCAGCACGATGCGAATGGATGCTTTTGTTTGGGGAGTGAGTTCGCGATTCACTAGGTCGTCGGTGCGGAGTTGATCGATCAGATCGTAGTCGAGATGACCGAAGCGGAGTTCGATGAAGGCTGTACTTTGGTAGAGGAATTTTTTGCTAAGCAGCTCGCATTCTTTTGTGCACTTCTTTTTCTCCTCTTCGGTGATGTCTTTATCCTGAAGTTTTTTAAATAAGGATTTGAACTTCGTCTTTTCATCACTGTCTACAACGACGGATGGAAGCTCTTTGATGATTTCTCCGGGCGAGCTGCGGATACCTGTTTGTGCTCCGTGAATAGAAAGGACGGCGTAGGCATCGAGTTTCGGATATTTTTTCCGGATGAGTGAGAAGTGCGCGGCGGCGGCATCGACTGCGGCTTTGAGTTGATCGGGGGTAATTTGGGTGGATTGAGTGGTCATTCACCGACCCTGAATGATGGGATCGGACATGCGTGGGGGTATGAGATAGTTGGTTCACTTATTACTGGAAAACTCAGTCATCTGATCGTGCCACAGGCAATCGACCAGAAAGAGAAGGACATTTGGGAACCAATCTAATATCAACCTTCGGAGAACGGATTGACCATCACCTGCCGAAGACTACAGGAGGGACGATGATTTTCACGTTGCCGGGTCCTTTATCTTCCATTTCTTCGAGGGCGCTGACTGCGCCGTCTTTGAATTCTACGGTGGTTTTACCGGTTTCTTCACGGGTTACGTGGGAAAGTTGTCTGAAGGATTGTCCAGAAACCTGATCGACTTTGGTGATGTAGTGTTTAATTTCCTCAAAGTTGATGTATTCCCATGAACCAGATTCGCCAGTGGGTGTAATGCGAACAGTGGTTTTGGTTGGTTTGCCACGTGAGAGTTGGACTTCTTTAATTGTCATGCCGATGGCGACGCCTTTGTTTTTGATGATTTCGTTGACTGATAGATGGCGTTCATAAACATTTTTCAATTTTTCGACGAACTCAGCATCGGTGTGGGAAAATGCTTTTGGAGATACCCAGCCAGCAATACCATCTTTGGTGCCTTGTCCGCGGACACGATAAGCTTTTTCGGTCATTCCCTCGAGTTCTACGACTTGATCGTCTTTCAAGAAGCCCAAGCGATGCTTTCCTTCTTTGTCTGAAAACACCTGTGCCTGTTCGATGACATTAAGCTTGATAGGTTTTTCAAAAACTTGATTGAGGTAAACTACTCCGTCCTCGGATTCTAAAAGGGAATCTTTATCTTTTTTGATTTGTGCGTGCGTTGCCGTGATAAGGGCAACGCTAAATATGACGGAGATCGCCGTTTTCATAGATTCAAAATAGGAGTCTTAGGGAAAAAGGAAAGGGATAATTCGCTGATCGCCGTGATAAGGAAGGCAGGAAAGTAGGAAGGTTTCACTTGTCTTGCTTGGCGAGCTTGGCGGTTTAATTTTCATCAGTGGCACAGGGACCGGGAGTATTTGTATCTAATGTAGGAAACCTGCTGGCCGTGAGGAGGGTTCCTCTACTAGGGAAGTCTCAAAGAGATTGAAACGCCAAGTTCGTCAAGAACGCCAAGCCAGAGGCCTAGACGGATCAGGAATCCAAAGGTTTCGCTCCCATCTTTTCCTGCCTACCTGCGTTCCTTATTTTAAACTATTGAATTAAAAGTTATTGATGAGGAAGACAGGAAATCAGGAATTTTTTGGACAGCCGCGGCTTTATTGGAGTGATAATCAAACAGAGAGAACAAAGGAGCTAGCGCGCATGGCCACCACCATTATTTTAATTTCCTTTTACCGTCGATAGATTCGTAAATGTAAAGTTGGAACATCCTTCGTTTCCTTTGTTACCTTCTGTGAAATTCTCCGGGTTTAAGATTTTTGAACAGAAGCTAACGAAGGTTGTCAATTGAAGGGATTTCCAAGCAAACCATTGACCAACTTCTATCTCTTCCAAGCCAAAAAATTCCATTCTAAGGGACAGATAAGAATGCCTTTTAAACCATGGAATGAAGAGTTATTGATGAGGAAGGCAGGAAAGCAGGAATGCTCCGCTCATCTGCGTCCATCTGCGGTTTAATTTCTCTTTCTAGGTTCAAAAATGAAATTTAAATAAGGAAAGCAGGAAAGCAGGAATGCTTCGCTCCCATCTTTTGCTGCCGTCCTGCGTTCCTTATTTTAAACTATGGAATGAAAAGTTATTGATGAGGAATACAGGAAATCAGGAATGCTTCGCTCCTATCTTTTCCTACCTTCCTGCGTTCCTTATTCTAACAATTCAGTGCGGTTAAATATCCAGAAATTTGGACAGGGTTCTCCCTAGTTTGATCGCCGTGGATCAGATGGCAGGGCGATATATTCAAATTCATTCAGGAATGAGGTGAAACCTTATGGTTATTGACCTCGAAGAGGGGTAGCGGGGCGATGGGGCTCTGGGATTCCATCCAACCGAGATGGGTGGTGGTGATGAATTTCTGGGCATTTTTGGGGAGGTGGTGGAGTAGGGCGTTACGGCGGGCGGGGTCGAGTTCTCCAAAAATGTCGTCGAGCAGGTAGATGGGGATTTTGCTGCAGCGTTGCTGCAGGAGGTCGCCTTGGGCGAGTTTGAGGGCGAGGGCGATGGTTCGTTGTTGGCCTTCGCTAGCGTATTCGGAAGCAGGCATGCCGTGGAGGCGGATGGAAAAATCATCTCGATGCGGGCCGACGACTGTCTGCCGGGTGGAAGTTTCGCGTTGTCGGGCTTGGAGGATGGATTCCTTCATCGAGGGACCGGATGCGGGTAAGTAGGTGACGGTGAGCTCTTCGTTTTTTCCGGAAATATCGATCTGAGCGGCGGCGGCGAGTGGTGAGAGATCGGAGATGAGTTGTTGGCGGGCTTGGGTGAGGTATTCGCCGTGTTCGATGAGGATGTCCTCGTAGGCAATTAGCTCGGGGAGACGGAGTTTGGGTTCTTTGAGGAGGAGGTTTTTCGCTTTGAGTGCGCGGCGGTATCGGGTGTAGGCGGTTCGGTATTTGGGGTCGAGCTGGGCGCCGAGGAAATCGAGGTAGTTGCGTCTGGCTTCGCCGGGACCGCGGACGAGGTTAAGGTCTTCATTTCCCATCCAAACGATCAGTCCGCCATCGGCGAGGTATTCGGTGCGTGAGTGGCGTGGTTCGCCATCGCATTTGAGTAGCAGGCCTTTGGAGGTTTGATGGATTTTTCGTTCCTGACCCCAAGGATTTCCTGCGATGCCAAAGCCTGGGGCGGAAAATTTAGTGAGGGTATGGAGTCGGTTTGTGCGCGGCGATTGAAGGCGGATAAGGGTGCAGATGGCTTCTAACAGAGACGTCTTTCCTTGGGCATTTTGGCCGGTGAATATTGCGCCTGAAGGCGATGCGTCCAGCGCTAGAGAGCTGAAGCAGCGGAAGTCTAGGAGTCTGAGGTTTTGAAGCACGGGTGAGTGAAACTTTAAGTTTTTAAATTTTAAACTTCAAGGAAGAGGGGGATTTAACCGCAAAGCAGAATGAACGTTAGCGAATGGATTATAAGCGTAGCGATTTGGCTTGGACGTAATGCAATGGAGTCAAAGATCACAAAGATCGCAAAAAAGATCTATGTGTTTCTGTTCTCTGAGTTCTTTGCAGTTTATCATCTTTGTAAGGAAGTGAATTATCAGTGATCAGGGTGAATCAAGGATTGGGACTGGAAAATCTTTGTTCGGAATACGGGCTTTATTGATGAGCTTGAGAAGTTCGGCAGTCTTCTCTGGGTTGGTTGCGGCGAGGTTAGTGGTTTCGCTGAGGTCTTTGGAGAGATCGTATAGTTCGGTGATGGTTTTCTCTGGCTGGGCAACATTCGTTTGGACCAGTTTCCAGTCGCCGACCTGGATGGCACGCTTGAAGTTTTGTTCATGAAACTCCCAGTAAAGGTATGGATGTTTGGCTTGTTCAGCTTTACCTGATAGAGTGGTAGCAAAGGAGATTCCTTGGATCTTTTCAGGCATAGGTTTGCCGACGAGATCGCAAACAGTGGGGAGAAAATCCCAGAACGCGGATGGGTGGTCGGTGGTTTGTCCCGCTTTGATGGAGGCTGGCCATGAAGCGATGAAGGGGACGCGGATGCCGCCTTCGTAGAGGTCGCGTTTCGAACCACGCAGATTAGAGTTGGAGTCAAGGTATTCGGTTTTATATCCGCCCTCGGTTGATGGTCCGTTATCACTTGTGAAGATGATCAAGGTATCATTGAGAAGGTTTTGCTTTTTCAGGGTCGCAACGATTTCACCAACTGAGTCATCGAGATACTTCATCATGCCCATGTAGTTGGCTTTGACTTCTTTGGTTCCCGTGTAGTGGCCTTGTTTTGATGCTGAGATTTCATCTTTGACGAGGGGACGGACGGCTTTGAGGTCTTCTTCGCGAGCTAGGTTAGAAGCGTGAGGAATGGGATAGGATAGGATGAGAAGGAAAGGCTTCTCGGAGGATTGCTTGGAGATATAACTGAGAGTTTCTTTGGTATAGAGTTCGGCATCGTAGTGGGTGCCGGAGTGTAGTTTATTTTCTGGGAAAAGAACTTTCTCGGTATTGCGGTAAACGAATTCGGGATAGCGGAAATGACCATCTCTGTGATCGGTGGTTCCGTAGAAAAAACTGAATCCTGCATCAAGCACGCTTTCCGGAGTTTGGGTGTTACCGGTGACGCAGGATTTCCCTATCATCGCGGTGTTGTATCCTGCGGATTTTGCGATTTCGCCGACGGTGGTTTCTTCATCAGGAATTGCGAACGCTCCATTACCACGAACCGACGCATGACCACCGTCTCTACCGGTCATCAATGAGCAACGTGAAGGATTGCAGACCGTGGCGCCTGAATAATGGCGGGTAAAACGGATGCCGTTGGTTGCGAGTTGGTCGATGTTTGGGGTGCTGAAGTTTTTCTGACCGTAGGCGGAGATATCGTTGTAACCTAGGTCATCGGCGATGATAAAAATAATGTTGGGCTTTTGAGCTAGGAGCGGAGAGGTGAGAGCGAGGAGGAATAAGAGGATTTTGAGAATGGGAGATTTTGAGAAAATGAGCGATTTCATGGTAAGATGATGGCTTATGCGCTCAGATGGTCGAGGGCTTTTTGATAAGAACAGTTACTGAGGTAGTGGCGTAGCTTTGCATCGAATTCCTGATGGTGGGCTTTTGTGTAGGAATCGATTTGTTCGGAGACTTGTTTAAGGGATTCGAGTTGGGCGGTGGGCTCGCGATCGCGGAGGGCGTGGTCGGAGATGATGGTGAGGCGAAGTTTTAGAAGAGTTTGGAGTTCGGGGTGCATGGGCTGCAGAAACTTTAAGTTTTAAACTTTAAATCTCAAGGAAGAGTTTGTGGAGATAGGAGAGTTGTATTTAACCGCAAAGCAGTGGTTGGTTATCTTGGATTTGTATCAGCAAATGTGTTTTATGATGGAGCAGAAATTTGAGGTTTAAAGTTTAAGATTTAAAGTTTAAATCCCTGCATGATTTCATTAGTGATTGTTGTGGAGGTGAACCCAGGTAAGGCTGAGTTGTTTCGTGAATTTTTGTGTGAGGAAGCGGCGGATGCGGTGGCGGATGAGCCGGGGTGCAGGGACTTTATTGTTTCAGCAAAGAGTGAAGGAATATGATTTGATTTTGAATAAGCGCGAGGTGGTGATGGGTGATGTGATTTTCCCGCTGGGCTGATTTCGGGCTTTCATCTGCTTGAAAGCGGAGATTAGGATAAATCTATATCTATGAAAATGCTCATGTATCTCGTTGTCGGACTTGGAACAAGTGCTCTTGTTGCCTTGGCGGAGAAGCCCATTACGGAGAATAAGGAATGGGGGCAGGCTTGTGGTGGAACTAACATCGCGGTGACTTCGGTCGCGGGTCGTATGGTTAGTATTGATGCGGTTAAGGAAAATTTTGCGGAGGGTCGGCAGTGGCAATGTCATTTTAAAGACGGCAAGATCGTTACCGCCTTGTATCGACATTATCTTGTGACGCGCAAAGCGGAGGGAGATGCGGGTGAATTTTCAACCGAACTAAAAGAAGATAAGGTGGAGTTATTCTATTTTCCGGATCATCAAATTGTCATCAAAGATCCAGCTTTGAGAAATGAGCTATTAGAGGTTATTGCGATTGCAAATCTGAAAGATCAGCCTGAGGTAGTGCCGGCTTTAGAAAAATGAAGCTAGAAGGAGAATACGCTGTCGATAAGTGGGAGAAGTATCATCGAATTGCTTCGTTGATTTTCCAGTGAATTTGTTTGTTATAAAGCTGCGAGACGCAGCTTGCATGGCCTGCGGCGAGACGCCGCAGCTACATGATCATTCCACCACCCTGAGGTTTTCTGGGAGTGCTCCGGGCATGCCGGCCAGACGTGGGTTGGCTTCCCATTGCTTGGTATTTCCTAGAATCCGATGACCGATGCGTTTCAACGTCTCTTTGGCATTTCTTACGGAGGGGCGGGTGTTGTTGAGGCGGTCGCCTTCTCGTTTGGGTTCGAAGGACCATGAGAACATGAAACGGGAATCGACCATGCCGGGCTTATCATCGTAGATGCGGGTTTCACCGAAGCGCATATCGGCGATCCAGATGCCTTGTGTATGGGGGCGTGCGATCCACCAGTCTTGCGAGAACCTGTCGAGTGTCTGGACTTCGCGCTCGTTGGCAAAGGGAGCGACGATTTCCTTTTGGCGTGGGTAAACCGTCCAGCGAATGGGTTTTGAGGGTATATCGAAAACGGAGCGGTAGCCGACCCAGATTTCGTCTTCTCGTTCGACGATGGAGCGCCAGAGCAGGGTGTTGAAAGCGGTTGGGGCTTCGATCCGGCGGTTGTATTTGATGCTACGGTGGGCTAGATCGGCATCGAAGGAGTGGGATGCGTAAAATTTCAGGGCGAAGCTGAGGACGACGTAACCGCTGCTGAGACCGAGACCCCAGTTGAGGATGCGGGTGCGTTTGGGTTGTTGTTTTTTGGATCGGTAAAAGGCGAGCCAGATGAGGGAAGTGAGCAGGGGGACGGTGTAGAGCGGATCGATGATGAAGATGTTGTTGAAACCGATGCGAGCAGGAGAAAACGGCCAGAGAACGGAGGTGCCGTATACGGTGAAGCAGTCGATTAAGACATGGGTAAACCAAGCTAAAAAGACGAAGGTCCCGGCGCGCGAGGGTGTGACTTTTTCGGTTTTCCAGAGTTTGGAGAGGGGTTTTGCAAGCGCTAGGCTAGCGATAACCATGATAAGGAGAGAGTGGCTGCCACCACGATGGAAGGCGAGATTCTGGGTGTTATCGAGCAGGGGTGAGAAAATGATATCGAGATCCGGGATGGTTCCGAATAACGCACCCCAAATGATGGCACGGTTGCCGATTTTTTTACCTAGAATTGCCTCGCCGACGGCACCGCCGAGTGTTGCTTGCGTGATGGAGTCCACTTAGAAAAATCGGGTTATCTGGACTTTGGGGGAAGATTGAGATTTTTTCCAAATTCGTTCCATAGCAAACGGGTGATGTTAGACGAAAGTGCGATCTGTGGATCGTCGACGGCCTCGGGGGCGGGGTTGTAGGAAGTGGATTTTGAAAGTTGTCCACGGATCAAATTGAAAAGA
>CAMCYT010000086.1 GCA_945885485.1 Prosthecobacter debontii | reverse complement strand
GGTGATCTCGGCCGCTGCACGAGCTGTTGCGCCTACGACAAAAAGTTTGATTAACTCGCTTTGCTTTCGGGCTGGAAGACGGCTTTTTCTTTGATACATTGACTTGTCTAGTTATGCGGTTTTTTGTCGCTTAGCTAGTACAGCCCCTTTCTTTAATATCAAAAACTTGGCCGTTCAAGCTTTCTTGACTAGCATAGCCTTGGCGACGGTGATAGCGAAGTAGGATCAATATTTGTCATTCGGAAATCGATTCTTCGGTTACTTCAATTCGTGCGTCCTCATCTGAATGACAAATCGGTCGTCGCGGCGCGACGACCCTACCTTTTGGTGATGGCGTAGAATTTCTCTGCGTTGCGGTGAAATAGTTTTTCGCAAACTTCGGCTCCTTTGGGTGTGAAGTAGGAGCGGGTCAGGGTTAGCACCGAAGCATAGTCGCTGGTGTTTTCGGTGACGGGCCAGTCGCTGCCATAGACCAAGCGATCTTCGCCGAAGCATTCGAAGGCTAGGTCGAGGATGGGCTTGTAATAGGCGAGATCTTTCGGCGCGGGTTGTATGGCGACTCGGCCATAGAGCGCGGAAACTTTGCAGAAAACGTTCGGCAGTTTTGCGACCGCGCGGAAGTCGGCTATCCATTCGGGCTTGAGTGGGTCGCCATTGAGTTGCACGCCGCCGAAGTGGTCGATGATGATGCGTAATTCCGGCACTTTTTTAGCAACGGCTTCGACCTCTTTTAAAGTGTAGCCACCGAGTAGGAAATCCACGCTTTTACTTGCGGTGGCCGTGGCTTTGAGGTCGCGGTAGAAATCCTCGTTGATTTCATTTTTAGGACGACCTGAAAGACGGTAGCCGAGATAGCGTGGATCTTTGCAGAGTGTTTCGAAGAGCGGTTTGAATTCATCGGAGCCGATGACAAGTGAGAGGTTTCCTACGACTCCGCGATACAGGTGTTTATTATTGGCGGAAACATCGAGATTCCATTGGTTATCCGGAATGCTTTGGCCGGCTTGTACCAGTACCACTCCGCTCACGCCGTTGGCTTTGGCGATGGGCTCGTGGGTTTCTGGCAGATGATCGCGATAAAGTATCTCGTTGTCTTTTTTGATCCAACCGATTCCATCCGGCCTGTCTAGAGAGTAGAGGTGGACGTGAGTATCGATGATTTTCATCGGTTCTTCGGCAAGTGACCACGCGGGCAGGATCGCGATAAAAAGGGCGGCAAGAGAAAGGTGTTTCATGAGACAAATAAAAGGAGATTCACCCTCATCTATACTGCCTGCTTTCGGCGAGTATAAAATCCGCGGTCATTATGTTAACATGATGTGCGATTGTTATTTTTTCTCCTTCGGTTTAAGCGATTTATCCATCGTGTCGCTCCAATGCTCGAGGAAGAATTTTTTCTCGGTGTTGAGGAACTTATCGGAGGTTCCGAGAATGGGGCGCAGGCTGGTGGAGAGTTGTAGGGTAACGAGCAGGAAAATAACGCACCAGATGGTGAGCGGAGCGTTCTGAGTGGCGCCTGTTTCGCGGAGTGCAACGCGCAAGAATCGAAAGGCAAAGATTAAGGCGACCAGCCACGACAACAGCGCTAGTCCGCCCATGAATCCGAAGGAGCTCGTGCCTTGTGCAAAGATCCAAAGCGCTGGCGCAAATCCCATCAGCAGCAATCCAGCCATCGCTAGCATGCCGCTGAGCAATCCGCCCATGCGTGCAGCCGATGCGTTTGATCCGGCGAGAATGGAAAATATATATAGGCTCGGGAAGCAGATGATCCCCGCAAACAACATTCCGCCGCCCATTTTCACTGGAGCAGCCCAGAGTTGATCTTCGTAAGCAAAGGTTCCTAACACAAAGCCGAAGACAAGGATCGACAACAACGCGATCAGGCCGAAGCGCAACAGCGTGGGTTTCTCCTCGCAGACCTGATGACCTGCGAGTTGTGCGGGCCTCCGGAGCAGGATTTCGAAAAGATCCCGAATGTTCGGATTTTTGGGAATCGGTACGTATTGTGAAGGATTGAGGGGTGGAGGGGTTGGGTTCAACGGTGGAGGTGTTGGAGTAGTTGATGGTAATGGATGTTCTTCGTTCATGGCTTTGGTTTGGTTTGTTGGTTTCTAATTTGGAGAATGATAAAAATCACCACCCCGATGCTGATTCCCATCAGCCCGAGGGATTCAAAATCGCATTTTTCGAGCAATCGGCGCATCGCTCTCCAGACGGATTCGTAAAAGTTTCCCTCCATAGGATTTTCACGAATGAAGGCGACCTTGAGTCCTGGTGATCCGAAGAAAGGGCGTAGTACCCAAGAGAACTGACAACCCAGAAAGGCATTGCCTGCGATCCATGCACCGAGGGTCGCTCGGGCGATTGTGCGGGAATGGGTGTAAGATTCTAACAATTTAGCTAGGTGGATCACTCCCACGAGGCCGGCGATGGCGATGAGCGAAACATGTGTCAGAAGATAGGCAGAATGCGAAGTGATCGCCTGCGCTGAATCATGGGCTGGCACATTGATCGCTAGGAAAAATGTGACGGGAGCTACCGATCCGAGAATCAGTGCGGTAATTGCAAATCCATTGAGTAGGGCGTGAAGAGATTGCTTAAAACTCAGCCCACTACCGAGCAACAACCCGAGCAAACCGTTGAGTAGCCCATTGCAAGCTAAGGTCAGCGTGATTAACAAAGGCATTTTCAACGCGACATACCAGCCCATGACTGGTGATCGCCAGTAACCCACCGTGAATCCGTAAATTCCAAAGCCAGCCGCCGCGATCAACGCGGCTCGCAGGATCGCTCCGGTCGCAGGTTCCCTGAGTTGTTGCGCGGTAGGTGTGAGTAGCTCTCTCATCAGATGCAACGATAACGATTCCACCCTGTGAGAGTTTTATGAAGTTCGCGTGAAAAATCAGCGAAATATGATCAACAGCCTGGGATCGATAAAAGCGCTCGGGTTCCAGCTGGATCCACCGCCTCCAACGCAACACTCCCGAGATGTAACTCGGCGGCCTCACGTACCAGAGTCAGGCCTAGGCCCGTTCCTTTACGGCCGGTACGTAAATGACGCAGCGAGAAAAATCGATCAAAGACCTTGTCTTTCGCGTATTCCGGAATGCCCTCGCCGTGATCCTCGATAATCACACAGTGATTATCGCCCACGCTGTTCAAACTCACCCGAACTGCTTCACCGGCGGGGGAATAGTCGATGGCATTTTCTAACAAGTTCGTGAGCGCTGCTTTCAGCATGAACGCATCACCACAGACCATCATCTGCGTCTGGGATTCCTGAACCTCGAGCCTGACTCCGGCGAGCTCGGCCATGGCATTGAGTTCTTCGATGACCCTTGTGACGAGGATTCGCAAGTCGATCACTTCGGTTGCATCCAACTTCGTCTTGCCTTCCATCACCGAAAGCTCGAGCAACCTTCCGAGCAGGCGATCAGCCCGTAGAGTTTCTGCGGAAATATTGTCTAAAAAACGCTGACGATCCTCCTCCGACATGACCTTGCCGTCTTGATGAAGAAGTTCCGCGGCACCTCGAATCCCTGCCAGCGGACTTTTCATTTCATGCGTCAGGGTTTGCACATAGCGCTCCGCAAAGCGACGCCCTTCAAGCGACTCACGCATGGATTCAAGCGCACGCGCCAAAGTATTCACTTCTTTGCCCAGTCCCAGATTTGGTAGCGGCCTGCGCTTCCCTTGTTCAATATCGCGGGCGTATTCGGTGAGCCTGGAAATAGGTTGGTATTGCCAAACGAAAATCACTATGACGCAAAACAAAATTCCCCCACCAACTAGACCAGTTCCCCACCAGATTTCCGAAACTCGCCTACGAATGATAGGAAACGCATCGGATTGTTTTTTGTAAACCGTGAGCACTCCGAGAGGTTTCATAGGATCGCCGATAGGCGCAGCAACGTGGAGCACCGAGCTCTTCTCATCGCTCTCTATGAGCCGAGTACTACGAGCGCCGTATTTCCCATTAAGCGTCAAATACACATCTCGAAACCGCGAGTAATCTGCTCCCACACGCTCTGGATATCCTGAATCAAATAACACTATTCCATCTGCGTCGGTGACATATAAATCCAAGCCGACACTGACTTTGGAATGATTATAAATCTTTGCATCCATTTTTCTCGCACCGGCAGCTTCCATGACTTTTTTAAACTGGTGAGCATCAAAACCATCCGCGGTGAATTCTTTCTCAGCGAAAGCGGCCAACACATTGGCTGAATCAACCATCGATTCTTCGGTTGCCTGAAATAACTGCGGCTCAACATCTGCGAGTTGCTTTTTCACCAATAGATTGAATCCCGCCAAAATGATAAGCGCGATGATGCAGAGGGTGATTCGGGTCAGGCGCATGAGTTTAACAAAGAGTATGAATATCCAAGACCCCTGCGAGTTTCGATCATTTCCTCAGCACCTAACTGCGCAGCTTTGAGTTTTGCACGCAGGCTTTTGACGTGAGCATCCACCGTGCGATCCGTCACCGCTCCAGGATCGTCCCATGCGTGTTGCAAAAGTTGTTCTCTGGAAAAAACCTGTCCCGGATGACTGATCAATACGGATGCCAAACGAAACTCATGGGCAGTCAGATCCAATGCGGATTCATTTAAAATAATTCGCTTCGCAAGATCATCGATCTTGAGTCCTTTTCCCGATGGTAGCGTAACAGATTGAGCCACGACATTTCCGTTTCCGGATCTTCTCAAAATTGCCTTCACCCTCGCCGCGACCTCGCGTGGGGAAAACGGTTTGGTGACATAATCATCACCACCGATCTCCAAACCGAGCACACGATCAATTTCTTCGCTTCTTGCTGTTAGAAAAAGCACTGGCATGCGCCGTATTTCACGAAGTTGACGACAGAGATCGAATCCCGTCATGTCCGGCAAACCGACATCTAGGATCGCGAGATCATGCTTGAATTGGCTTTCCAATTTCAACGCCTCCGCGCCCGTCATCACGTGTACGACCTCATAACACTCGCTTTTCAAAGCGTAGATCAACGTGTCTGCGATCGCAGGCTCATCCTCAACTAAAAGAATACGTGGCATGAGTACATTGTGAAAACAATTGGCGCGTCAGTCGAACACAGATTTCACTTTCCAAATAAGAGGCTTTCTTGGATCCCCCACATGATTGTTTGCAGCTTGAAAAATCAAGTCACCTTGCGGTTTTGCTGACGGATGAACCATGCAGCCAAGAAACAACAGCTGAAGCTGACGATAAGGAGAACGAAGCCACAGAATTTCATGGTATCGAGTTGGCTGTTTTTGGAGATTTCATTGCTATCGGGCTTTGAAATCATAAGGTTATAACGATTCTTCGGATCATTTGGATCCGGAACAAACCAATCGTAAAACGGAATGGGCTTTTCCAGCGCGAAGAAAACATGACGAGGCTTTTTGTTGCGGTAGTCGTTGCGGAATGTTTCAGCCTCACGAACGAGGAGCTCGATGCGATCGTTTACAAACCATTTGTAAGTCGGGCGGACATCTTCGCCTTCTGGCCAAACTTTCATGGTCGAAACTTCGATGGGGGTTCCGGTGTAAACCATGCGCCGAATTCTGGAGACTAGCTCATGGGCTTCTTTGGTATCGCGTGCGCCGGAAGCAAGCAGGCGTCGCAAGCCTTCTTTCGCCATCTCAAAGCTTTCGATTTGTTCGGGTGTCGGCTCCTCTTCATTTTCACGAAAACGATCGATTTTCCGTTGCAAGCGGATACGTTCGATTTCAAACGGGTTGCGGGTAGCTTGTCCGATAAGCATGCCCTCGAAAGCGTAGCGCAGGGGCATGATTTTCGCAGGCACCGGAACTCCGCCATGTTCGCGTTCGACTTTCACTTCATCGAACAATCCACGGTTCATTTCTTTGTAAGGGACGAGAGCGCCGGCTAGTAACATTTGCGGCACGAGCAGGAGTGGAACAGCTGTTAGAGCGGCGCGTTCGCTGCGGACAAGGGAGGAGATCAACAATGCCATGCCCGTGCCGGTAAGCGCAGTAAGTGTCATCCATATCCAGTGATACAACAGCACCCCTTCGATTTCTAAAAAGTGATTTCCAACAATAAGATAGAAGAAACATTGCACAGCGGCGACGATGCCCAAGGCAAGGAACTTTGAGATCACGTAAGACAGGCCGCCTGGCTGGCAGTTGCGTTCGCGGCGCAGCACGGCGCGATCGCGCAGAATTTCTGTGGCAGAGTTGGTCAATCCAAGAAACATCGCAACCGTAACGCTGAGAAAAAGATAGGCGGGAATGTGCAGTGCCGTGGAAAATTCATAAGCGCCAGTTGGCGATGAGCGCAGAGTGATGGCAATCAGCGCAGCGAGGATAGGGGCTTCCAAAAACGTGCTATAAATTGTACCGCGGTTGCGGAGTTTGGATAAAAATGATCGCAGAAAATGTGTTAGAAATACTCGTATCACTGCGCGCAACCGCCGAGGCGGAGTCGGCGGCACTGGCAATCGGTCACGCGAACTGATCTCACCAAGGCGCGAAGCAGGCGCCGCATCACCCTCCAGAGAGGTTAGTAGAGATTGGCTTTCAAAACGCTCCTGCCAGAAGTTTGGCGAGAACCGCCGCGCTACGCCTGTGCTTCCTACTTCACCGATCACGCTGAGCGGGGTTTCCAAAATATCAAAAACAAAATCAGCCCCTAGCGGGGTTTTTGCGACCATGGACGCATGAGAAACGCCATAATCCTCACACGCCTCACGGAAATAGGCTACCATCTGTGCAGGTGTACCGAAATACGCGACTTTTCCACCGTTATCTAAAAGAAGAACTTTATCAAACAAGCGCAGCACACTGGCTCCTGGTCGATGAAGAGAAGCGATGACAATTTTTTCTCTGGCGAGTGAACGCAGGGTTTCTGCGACGTGTTCCGAGTCTTTGGAAGACAATCCGGAAATCGGTTCGTCAAAAAGGAAAACCTCTGCACGACTGCCGAGATCGAGGCCGAGATTCAACCTGCTGCGCTCACCTCCGGAAATGGTTTTTTCTCCAGGAGAACCGACCCTGCGATGTGCGATTCCCTGCAAGCCAAGTTCTGCCAACATACTATCAACCCGCCGGCTATGCTCAAGCTTTGCCAGCCCCGGACGACGTATCATCAAGGCATGGCGCAGGTGCTCGCGAACGGTGAGTTGCGGATTGATCGCCTCTTCCTGTGGCATGTGGGCTACGAATGGAACAAGGCTATCTCTATGGTCGTAAAGCGATAGTCCGTTGATTTTTACCTTTCCACGCGTCGGCTCACGTTGCCCAGAAAGGGCCGCTAATAAAGTACTCTTTCCGCTACCGCTGGGGCCAATGATACACATCATTTCACCCCGCTGCACAGTGAAGTTGATTTCATCAAGCGCCCGGAAATCTTTTCCAAAGTCATGGCTTAGGCCATCGACCTCTAGCGATTCGATTTGGGTTCTTTCCTCATCGAGAAAACCTTCAGAAAAACGGCAACGTACGGCTTGGCTGCCGGAGAGCCGTATCAGCGATCCATCACGTAAGTTGGCATATTGGCGGACTGGAAGACCATCGACCAAGATCGGGCCGTTGGATTCGCGAATTTCGAGTTCGCCTGATGTGCCGTCGCTATTGAAGCGAATGAAAAGCACGGTGCGTGGCGCAAGTTTTCCACCGAGTAAAAGATCTCCACTACTCAGCGCGGTAGCATCATTCGAAACGAGATATTCTTGTCGTTCTGCCACCAAGCGAAAACGCCTGCCTGATTGCAGCGCACGTTTACGGAGATCATTAATGGTTAGGCTGTAGCCAGGGCTGTTGCCGATAAGGTCGTGATAGCAGCAACTAACGATATTACCTTTTTGTAAAAACCCATGTTCGCCGACCTCTAGTTCCGTTTCCGCAAGTACTTCGACTTCCGCCTCTAATCCGAAACGAACGCAAAGTTCACTGCTGCGTGATCGTGTTCGCTCGGCGATGATGCCACCCTCACCAGCGGCAAGATATATCGCAGGGCGGGTCTCCATTTTTCCAGTATCAAGAAAGAAGCGCAGACCATCGTAACCTATCGTCCAACCTGGAATAACGAGTTCTTGGCGCTCACGTATGCGCAGGAAAGCGCCCGGCGGCAGAGATTTTCCGCGAACCCATAACGCCGTTGGACCGATATTTCGCAGGAGGATGAGATTGCCCGCACGATAAAGCCGGAATTCATGATCAACGGCCGCTGGAGGCAATTTAACATCCGGTTGGTTTCCACCAAAGATCAGGCGCTCAAACGGTAATGATTCGCCACTAGCCAGTGGCTCATCGGTTGCATGCATTTCATGCAAAATCGCAGAGCCCACTTCCGGCCTACCAAGTCTGCGCATGAAAACGTCAAAACTAGCACGACTCCGCTCAGAGCGACCCGATGCATCCACCAAAGTGAAAAGTTGCAGGCCGATCGCGACCTTATCCGTCTCATCGAGACTTTGGCGCAATTCGCTGGCGAGAGTTTGCAATGGCTGCGGACTGTGCACCGCGCGCCTCAACCTCCTTGCCAACCATGCGTGATCCACATCGGGAAAAGCACTACGCAACATATCAAGAATCAGATCGGCTTCAACCGCACTGAGCACATCATCCAGCGTGGCAAACGCGGCAAACGCATCGACAAGCGCACCCACTTGCGCCTCCGAGCGCTTCGCCATTCGGCGTGATCTGCCTTTTACCAACAACCACGAAAAATAATCCCGCAACCAACCACGCTTCTGTGGCTCCGCTGGCTGCGGCTTGATTTCCTCATCATCGTTCTGCGAACCTTCCATGTCGTGCCGCATTTCCACCCATCAGCGGCTGCTTGGCAATACGCTTTCTCAATAAGCCTTTCTTCATTTTGAAATTTGTCTTTTGAGATTTGGAACTTAAGGTTCCTTATCTTGTCGAAAATTCTCATCCTTTTCATTCGCTTCTACCAGCTCGCCATCTCGCCGTGGTTGCGGTTTATGAGCGGTGGGAATGGTGTGTGCCGGCACGATCCTACGTGCAGCCATTACGGCATCGAGGCGCTCAAAGTGCACGGACCGTTCAAGGGTTCGTGGCTGACCTTGCGGCGTTTACTCCGCTGTCACCCTTGGGGCACGCATGGCTATGATCCCGTGCCGAAGAAGAAATAATCAGGCTTTCTGCGGCTCGCGGATGTGTAGCCAGGCATGAACGTGAGGTTTGCCGCGGAAATAGGAGACCATGTTAGGCCCTTCGATTTGCCAGACGTCCCAGACTTCATCATCACCGATGTTTTCGCCTTTGTAGAACGAGAGATGGAGATTGTCCATGCCGCCGGCCTCGATGTGCTTCAACGCTTCATCGGTATCCGCTCTGCGGAATGGGGCGAGGATATCGGCAACGACTTTTTTCAGGTGGTCTTTCTGATCATGTGAGAGATCGGCAACGCGAATCCCGCCAAGCCCCTCTTTCTTGCCTGTCAAAGCAACCGTCTCAAGCCCGTTCTCGCCGCGGCTTTCGTCGAGCAAGGCGATCTTACGCTGTTTGCCATCAAGCATCTGATAAACTTCGTTCGCTCTCACAGCCTGATACCAATAAGCATTGCCTTCATGCTTCGGCCCTTCTCGAAAACCTCCCGCCGCATGCCCGTAAAAGATCGGACCAGCGAAGGCCGCGCCTTCCATCGAATCCCCATCACAACGGCGGGTACAGTGACGTCCTGTTAGAACAAATTCAAACTTGCCCGTGCCAGGCTCTCCGAAAATCGCGATCGATGATCCACCATCGAAGCCATCT
>CAMCYT010000085.1 GCA_945885485.1 Prosthecobacter debontii | reverse complement strand
GGATCCAATGAATCGAAAACTGTTTTTTTGTCAGCAGACGTGGCTGGTGCTTGGGTGATTTTCGGTGTTGGCGGAGAATTATTTTCATTTTGTAGTTGCTCTGGGCGACTGGCAGCTCGGGATGCTTCGATTGTTTCAATTACATTTCTAATCTTGCTCCGAAGTAATTCAGCGCGAGATGCGAAACCATCAGTTAAACGTTTTTTCAAAACCATCTGGCGCTCGCTTGCCGATTTCAGCTCACTCAAGAGTTGCCTGAATTCTTGAGAATTATCGCACTTACTGTTGAACTTCAACGTGGGCAGATCACCGACAGATCCAATCCTTGAAACTTCTCGTTTAGCAAATTCAAGTTCTTGTTCTAGTTGGCTGAATTGGAGGTCTAAAGCACTGCTTTTGGTATATCTCAGATTACTAGCCTGAATGCCGTAGCTAACCCAAAGATAGATAAGACAACCGATCGTTGCGCAAATAGTGATGATCGCCAGCAGCTTCGAAAAGCGGACAAATAAATAGCCGAAGATATAGTGATTTTTTTTCATAAACCTGAGGTGTTCGCTTCGCAAGTGTGAATGGTTTTTTCGAGTTCTCTCGAGTATTCGATAGCTAGAGCGAGGCGATATGTAGTCGCTGCGTCTAGAAATTTCTGGTTTTTCTCAAGTGCCTTTGCTTGCTCTATAAGATTTTCGTATTCTTTTGCTTTTGGACCGATGAGCGTATCCAAAGATTTTAATCTTTCTAGAAATGGTTTTGAAAATTCTGAAGTGTTTGATTGCAGCTTCGTGTATTTTTCGGACTTACGCATAATCTGGAGCGCGTAGATTGGATGGGGTTTGTCCATGTTTCCTGCTGGTTCGTAATCACTTGCAAATTTTTCCAAAATACCTGCTGCCTCAAGACCATCTATTAAAGAGAACAAAGTCGGTTCAACTTCCGTGCCATCATATGTACGCAGTTGAGTGGCTTGCTCGGCGGCCTTACTTGCTAGATCCTTAGTGGGCAGGCTAGGCTTTTTCCAGTCACCATCAACCGCACGAAGTGCCTTATCTTGGATCAGTTTATTATAAAATGCGAGGGACGAAGCGTATTTGGAAAGGCTGTCTGATGGATATTCTTTAGCAGCTAGTTGTAGTCGTAATTCTGCAGCCTGAGGATCGTTCTCTTTCATTAAACGAATTGCCTCTTTTTGAAGTGTAAGTGCTTTGGCTCGGCGATTTTCTAGGGTCCTTCTAAAACCAGCAACCCATGGAACTTCTTCCACTTTGAGACTCTGACCCTGTTCGAGTAAATCTGACATGATTTGAAAGTTTACAGGCTTAACAAGAAGGTGGTTATGGACAGCATAAGCAAGCTTTAGGTTCGCGTGACGTCCCTGAGCTAAACTGCCCGATGAGCTGATTTTATCCCATGGAACTAATTGTTCTAGGCGATCAGTCAAAGCCTTCGTGAGACCTTCTGGTAAATCCACAACATTAGTATCTTCCGTTTTCCAATGGGCGGCAATTTCACTACAAAGAGCTGTCGCTCTTTTGTTCTCTTCTTCTAATGCTTCTTTCGCGAAATCCCGAGCGGGAACAGGGTCAGGGATGCGCTGGGGAATGGCGTTAGAAATGGGTTCGGGAATCACCACGCCGGCTTTGTATACCAGTGGAATATTTGAAATTCGGAGGTTTTGTTGATGTATCCAAGATGTCGATCCGTCAGAGAATTGCAGCTTTATCCAGCGATTAATTTCAGTCAGCGCTTTGCCAACCTCTCCTTTTTGCGAGCGACGTGTGATGGCGAAATTAGTTCCAGGTCCTTCGCGTAGGTTGCTTTCAGAATCAATCAGTTCATAAACAACTTCCTTTGTATTTTGCGGCACTTGAATATTTTGCGGTATTTGCGTGGCTGGCCCTATCCGTGCTGTGTAAGCTGCCTGCAAGTTTGTTGTTCGATCGGTTGTCCAGAGACGAACAACCCGCTTCCTTTCGTTCGCAGCTGTATTTGCCAAAGTCTGATTGAGAGAGTTAATCCAATTAATTTGAGCGGCTTTTAGTAATTGCTTTTCGTCCTCGTTCATAATGCCTCGCAGTGACCGATAAGCTTCATTATGCGCCTTATCAACTAGTTGAAGGGTCTGATCAGATGAAAGAGCCTCTTCGTGAAGTGTGGGTGCTGCGTTAAGAGACGTGACACAAAATATGGACAATCCCACGATGACTGTTTGCCTTATGCGATGTAAACTTTTTATGCATCTATAAATCCAGAAACCTGACATATTCATGGAGGTAGGGGAATACTCTGTGCTGTTTGAGATTAGAATCTGAAATTGCATATTTCTTTTTGAAATCATAAGCAGTAATTGTTTCGTTCTAATAATTATATCGACAGTAAAATAAGGCCTTTGAGAAAGAACTCTTCAATTCAACCAGTTGATCTATTAGATATTTAAAAATGCGACGTCAAATATAAAGAAAAAGATGGTCTTCTTCGTCTTTGTTTTCCTCTTCACTCCCCATACAAAAGGCAAAAAGGGAAGTAGTCAAAATGAGTATGATCCTAAATGAGTATGATCCTAAATGTTTTCGTATTTTGCAACATGTTGCACAGTAAGCCTCAAAGTAAAGACCTTTCAGGTCTATCCCTTGTGGTTCTTCTCTTCATTCAACATTCAACATTCAACAATCGTCATTCAAACCGAATAAACAAACCGCACCACTCACTGAATTGATTGATGATCTGAAATTTCACTATTCACTATTCTCACCCCATGCAATCCGCTCCCAAGCTCTGGCTCGTTCTCTTTCTCGTTGCATGCGGTCCATCCTGCACGCCCATTCGGGAAATCCCGAATCACACCCCAATCCCAAACCACCAGCCATCTCCCCCAGCCATCACCCACACAATTCCCCAACCTGAAATCATCCCATCCGCTCTACCGACCCATCCCATCTCCTCGCCAAAAGTTGTAAGCAGATCTCTCTCTAACATCCAATTCCAGGGCGTCTCATTCGATTCCAGATCGCATACCCTGAAACCCATCGATCAAGCGAACGGCCCCGGCAGCCAGTATCTCTCCGCACGCGATTGCGCCGACAAACAACAATCCCTGCTCGCCATCAACGCCGGCTTTTTCACCCCAGAAGGTAATCCCCTCGGTCTCGTCATATCCCAAGGCAAACACTCCGGTTCATGGAACTCCAGCTCATCGCTCGGAACAGGAATCTATCGCATCGATTCCTCAGGCATCGCCTCCATCTCCAGACGAACTCAAGCAAGTGCCGTATCCAACTCCAAAGAACTCCTCCAAGCCGGGCCCTTGCTCATCGAAAACCACAAGCCCATCACCGGTCTCGATTCAAGTAAAGTCGCCATGCGTTCCATCCTCCTCCACGATGGCGGTCATCGTTGGTGGATCGGCACCACATCACCCTGCAGCCTAGCCGATCTCAGCCAAGTGCTCTACAAACAATCCCCCGCCGACTGGGATATCTCCCACGCTCTCAACCTCGACGGCGGACGCTCCACCGACCTCTTCGTATCCTCAAAAATCTCAGGTGTAAGCCTAGAGCGAAAAAGCCTCATGAACCGCCAGGTTCGAAATTTTCTCATCTTGAAATAATTGTGTGTATATTCGCCTATGAAAATCAGCCCCGAACAACTCCAAGCCAAGCTCGATCAAGGTCATGTGAAAATTCTCGATGTTCGCTCTCCCGTCGAGTTTAACGCCGTTCACATCGCTGGATCCGAGCTCATGCCACTGGATCGCTTGGATGCTGAGCGCTTGAAAAGCGATGGCATTGAGCGCGTCATCGTGTGTCGCTCTGGGGGCCGTGCAACAAAAGCCCAACAACAACTCCAGTCCTCCGGTTGTAAACTTTTCGCCGTATTGGAGGGTGGCATCGGTGCATGGGAACAAACGGGACTTCCAGTCGTCCGCGGAAAATCTGCGATCTCACTTGAGCGACAAGTTAGGATTGCCGCGGGCTTGTTGGTTTTAACCGGTGTCATTCTTGGGACATGGGTTCATCCCTACTACTACGGAATCGCTGCATTTGTCGGCGCCGGCCTGACCTTCGCTGGTATCACCGATTGGTGTGGGATGGGCATGTTGCTCGCCAAAGCCCCATGGAACCAACGTTAATCTATTCTCCACAAGCCCCTTTGACTTTCGCGACATCGACCGCCTCGTAAAAATCATCGTTCACCAAGCAAACCGGAGCGGTCCCGCAAGACGCCAAGCACTCAGCGAACTCTACGGAATATTTACCGCATGGTGAAACGCTAATCGGGTGATGATGCGGATCCGCTGCCGTGCGATCGATGCCGAACTCTTTGCAGAGATCATCCATCAACTCGGCACTGCCGCCTAAAGCACAGGACAAGGTTCGGCAAACGCGGATATGATATTTACCCGGAGCATACTGACGGAATCCTGGATAAAATGTCACGACCTCAAGCACTTTGATCGGTTCAAGATCCAACTTCGCCGCCACCCAATCGATCGCTTCCTCTGAGATGAAGCCGAACTTGTGTTGCACAATATGCAACAACGGCAACACCGCTGAACGCTTGCTCTCGCTGTAATGGGAAATGCGCTCATCGGCCTCGGTTTCTAATTCCGGACTAATGGCGAATGGTGGAAAATACGGACTCACAGATGTTTCGTGGCTGACGGAAGATACGGCTGACATAGATTATTTAACAAGTTGTTCAAGGGCAGCTAGATCGCGTCCATCTCTCGTGACGATATTACCCTTAAGATCGCAAACAATGACTGATGGAATCCCACTGACTCCGTGATTGAATTTACCTTTGAAAGTAGCGAGTTGATCAAACTTCAATTGCGGCCATGGCATTTTGTTTTTTGCCGCGTAGCTTTCCATGGATTTTACATCGCTATCTGAACTAATCAAAACGATCTCGAAATTTTCGGTCTTATGCTCATTGTAAAACTTGATGAGCTGAGGAGTGAATGCTTTGCACGGGCCACACCACGAAGCGGTGTAATAAAAAACGTAATACTTTTTCGGCCTCTTGGTCAGTTTGTGATCCTTAAATTTTTCCCCATCGAGGATCACCAAATTTCCATTCATCACAACATCAAAGACACTGGAACTTGGAGTAAGCGCGTCAAACTGCTTAGCGCTTTCTTCACTGAGCGTGGACTTCTTGAGGATAGCTTTTTTCCCATTACGCATCACAAACACGCCCACAGTTTCATCGCCTTCGGCAGTCACTTCGACTAGCTCCATCTCGAGGGATTTCCCTTCTTGATTCGTCCATGTTGCGAACGCTGCAGAAGATGGAAGCGCCAGCGCCACGGAAGCTAAAATAACAAGGGGAGTCTTCATTATCTCAGTAATTAAAAATTATCTATCGCACTCTCCCATCACAAAATCCAGAGAGCCTAAAATTGCTGGGATATCAGAAACCATGTGGCCTGGAAGCAGCTTGGAAACAATCGAAAGATTGCAATACGAGGGGCTGCGTATTTTTAGTCGATTTGGCACGCCGCCGCCTTTGGAATGAATGTAAAAGCCAAGCTCACCTTTCGGGTTTTCCGCAGCGAAATAAACTTCACCTTCTGGCGCGTTGATGCCCTGGGTCGCGATGATGAAATGGTGAATTAACTCCTCCATCGACATCATCACCCTCTCTTTGTTCGGTAGCATTCCTTTTGAATCCGCGACGTTCACTGGACCATCCGGCATGGTATCTAACACCTGACGGCAAATCCGTATCGACTGACGCATCTCCTCCATCCGGATCAAGTAGCGCGCAAAGCAATCGCCTTCATCAGCGATCGGAATATCAAAATCATATTTCTCGTAGCCCAGATACGGACTGTTTTTCCGCAGGTCCCTATCAACACCGGAAGCACGCAGGTTCGGCCCAGTCATACCGAAGGAAATCGCCGATTCACGAGTGATCACCCCGATGTCGACCATGCGATCACGGAAAATCTTGTTGTTATCGAGAAGTTTGGAAATTTCGCCAATCGCCACTTCACACTCGGTGAGGAAAGTTCTAACCGCCGCATCGAAGCCCGGTGGCATGTCACGCACTTGTCCTCCGACCCGTGTGTAAGAGGTCGTGAAACGTGCACCCGTGAGCTGCTCGCAGAGGTTGTAAACTTTTTCGCGCTCCGTGAACGTGTAGAGAAAAACCGTCATCGCCCCGACGTCCATCGCGCAAACACCGACCCCGAGCATGTGTGCGGAAATACGCGCCAACTCACAGCAAAGAACCCGCAGTGCCTGACCGCGCGGTGGAAGTTCCCAGCCCATCAATTTCTCAACCGCACACGCATACGCCACGTTATTCGCAAGCGGGGCAAGGTAGTCCAAGCGATCCGTGTAAGGCACGAACTGGTTGTAATGCATGTTCTCAGCAATCTTTTCGTCACCCCGATGCAGGAAGCCCACATCTGGATCAGCCGAATGAATCACCTCTCCATCGAGCTCTAGAATCAACCGCAACACTCCGTGAGTGGCGGGATGGGAAGGCCCCATATTCAGCACCATTCGCTCACCGACGAGATCGTCAGTTTGGTCATGGTAGGATTCGACCGCTTTGGCTGCTTTGCCAAGCGTGTCAGGAGACTCATATTCGGTGGAAATACTCATACGTTCGCGCGCAGCGAATAAGCACCCAAACCCCCCACTATCGCAAGGGCTTTGTCAGTTTTTTGCCAAAAATTTGCTTTTAACCACCAATCCCGTGAAATGCGGGCGATGTAGCCCATAGAATCGGCGATCTCTTCCAAATCAAAAATCAAAAATCGTCAATCATCAATCGGAAATCGATTTTGAGCGGTGCGTTCTGGTCATTCGGTTTGATTTACGATTGATGATTGTTGAGGTTTGATTTTTGAATGAAAAAACCCCCTATAAAAGTCCCAATCTCCCCCTCGCCAGCCAATAAAACAGGATCAGCATGGCGGATGAAATCCGCCGCCACGGAAAATCCCTTGCCAATCCCTGCGCGACCCCTTACCCACTCCGCACACAATTATGGCCAGCGTCAACGTAATCACCCTCCGCAAAGGACATGCAGTCCGTCACAACAACGAAGTCTGCGTCGTTATCGAACACGAGCTCAAAACCCCTCCTCGGATGGCTTCTTATGTTCAGATGTCGATCCGTAGCGTCGCCACCAAGAAAGTTTCCAACCTCCGTTTGACGTCGAACGATTCGGTCGAAGGGGTTCATCTTGAAAAAATCGCTCACGAGTATTCCTACAAAGACACCGAGGGCTATCACTTCCTGCATCCGGAAACTTATGATGACATGGTCGTTTACGCAGACCTCATCGATACCGTGAAAAACTACCTCATCGAAGGTCAGCTTTACACCCTTCTTATCGCCGATGGATTAGTGGTCAGCATCGAGCTTCCACTCACCATGGTCATGACCGTCGCGGAATCATCCGAAGGCGTGAAAGGCGATTCCGCCAACAACGTTTACAAACCCGCCACGATGTCGACCGGCCTGAACGTCAACGTTCCGCTGTTCATCAACCAAGGTGAGCGCATTCTCGTTAAAACCGAAGACGGTAGCTACCAAGGCCGCTCGAACGATTAAGTGTATGGTAGGGTCATTTTGATAAAACGACCGCCAGCTTGCGTGAAAACATCCGACCTGGTCGGTCATTTTGTCAAAATGACCCCACCGAGCAATCCTCACTTCCCAACCAACTCCGCCACGCCTAATTCACGGGCGAGTTCGTTGAACTCGGCGATTTCTGCTGGGGTGAAATGCAAGCCGCCTGCCGCATCGGATGCTTTGCGGGCATTGGCTTCGATTTGGCCGGGCAACATCGCGTTGTCATTGCCGTGACCGAGGATATCATCTAACACCGCTTTGAGATTGTCGATTTGGCTGCGACCTTTCGCAAAGTTTCTACCAGAAATCGCATCCGGATGAATGACGTGGAAATAGAACACCGTGGTGGTTTTTTCCTCTTTGTCAGCGACTTGACGTCCGCGGATCGTGGGGATCGATCCACCGATCAGTCCGCCGAAAATTTCGTTCAACAAACACATCCCGTAACCTTTGTGACCCCCAAAAGGCAGCAAGGCGACGACCTCATGAGGATCGGTAGTGGGTTGGCCGTTCTTATCGACCGCCGCGCCCGGAGGGAGTTGTTTGCCTTCGCGTTTGAGAGCTTGGACGCGACCCATCGCCACAGTCGATGTTGCCCAATCCATGACGATGGGGAAACCGTTGGCAGCTTGGGAAGGAATGCCCCATGAATGCGGGTTGGTTCCAAGAGTTGGGAATTTTCCACCGAACGGCACCACTTCGGCGAGCGTAGAAGTGCAATTGGTGTAGGCGAAATAGCCGCGCTCCGCTGCTTCCATCACATAGCCGCCACCCCAGAGATAATGGAAGGAATTGTCCACGGAGATCTGCGCGATGCCGTATTGATCCGCGAGTTCGATCGCGCGATCGATCGCACGGTATGCCACTGCTTGACCAAGTTTTTTGTTCGCATTCCAGATTTCAGAGGCAGGAAAACGGGAAGGCAAAACTTCGATTTCAGCACCTGGCACGCAGCCACCGGTTGCGGAACCAAACAAATGATCGAGGTGAAGAGCTTTGAGCGCATGATGAGTGCGGATCCCGTGACGCGCAGCCTCTGCGGCGAGTTTAGTTCCAAGCACCGCTTCTTCTTCCGTGAAACCACGGGATTTGTAGGCGGCGATGACAAGAGAGTCGTGAGCTTCACGGGCGACAGTCAAAAATTCAGACATGGTGATAAGGATTTAAAATGATGAACAGCTACCAAACAGCGAGAACCGTGTAAACCCATCGCGGGATTTTCGCAAGTGAAGACAGCGGAGAACCAAGAACCAAGAACCAAGAACCAAGAACCAAGAACCAAGAACTACTCCGGCAACGGAACTTTATCCCCGAGATGCGTTGGTCTGGTATCGAGATAATTCACATCCAACCACATCTTCACACGTGCTCCGATTTCGCGAACTTTAGTTTTGAAACCTGCTTCGAAATTTACATCCTGCGCGTTGTAGCCGTATGCCTTCATTCCGTTCGCTTGGGCAAGATAGATCGCGCGTTCATTTTGAAACTGCTGACTAATGACAAGAATCTTCTTTGCCCCGAAAATCTTGTTCGCACGCACCACGGAATCCAAAGTTCTTAAGCCGGCGTAATCACAAACAATCCTATCTTCGGGAACTCCCTCTTTAATCAGAGCAACCTTCATCTTTTTTGGTTCATTGTAATCTTCTTCGCGGTTGTCTCCAGAAACAATCAACGTCTCAACTTTTCCAGCCTTCCAAACCTCTACCGCAGCATTGATCCGATATCGAAAATATTTGTTCTCTCTTCCTTTGTAGCGATCGGATGTTCCAAACACCAACCCCACTTTTGCAGCGGGAAGCTTGGCCACATCATCAAAAAGTTTTCCACGGGAAGCCCAACTCGCAGAGTAGTAGGCATACGCAATTAACGCGATACCTAACAACAAAAATCCCAAGCCCGTCAGCAAAACACGCTTGAGCCAAATAAACCATTTTGATTTCACTTTCTCTGTCACCTGATTTCGATCGCCGGAGTTTCATAGCCTCGCGGCGGCCATTGCAAGAGCGACTTAACCGCATCGGTAAAAGGAGTCGCACACGGATACTCCGGCGCCAACACACGAAGCCGCGTCGCGGTTTCACGAAACCGCACTTCCTCAAACCGACCTAACAACTCACCATCGATCTCCACCGGAACGGGTCGATCTGATTTCACTGTGAACTCTTCGGTTTGGAAATAACTTGT
>CAMCYT010000084.1 GCA_945885485.1 Prosthecobacter debontii | reverse complement strand
AAGTCCATGCCTCTTTGCATTACCCTGAATTCATCGATGCCCTACGACTGACTTTCGCTGCGCCGCATACCATGCCGCCGCGGCAGGTGTTGTTGCTCGATGCCGCAACTGGCTCTCATGATGCGTTTGCCATGCTGCCGAGTTGGAATGACGAAGTGATCGCGCAAAAAGCGTTCACCTATTTTCCTCACAACCAAGCCCCCGCACAGACGCTCTACTCGCAAATCATGTTGTTCGATCGTAAAAACGGCGAGCCGCTCGCGTTGATCGATGGTGTCAGTGTCACCTGCTGGCGCACGGCCGGAGTCTCCGCGCTCGCCTCGCGACTGCTTTCGCGTGAAAATTCGGAAACGCTATTGTTGCTCGGCACGGGAAAACTCGCCCCGTTTCTCATCCGCGCCCACGCTAGCGTCCGTCCTCTGAAACGAATTTTGCTATGGGGTCGCTCACCTGAAAAAGTCGCTGCGTTACGCGATAAAATGTTCGCGGAATTTCCTGAAATTCTTTTCGAAACCATCACCGATCTCGTAGCCGCCTGCGGCCAAGCGGACATCGTTGTAGCCGCGACCGGGAGCTCGGAAATTCTTGTCCACGGTGCATGGATCAAACCCGGCACACACACCGATTTCATCGGTAACCATCACAAAGACAAACGCGAGTGCGATACCGAACTCGTCACCAAATCCAGCGTCTATGTCGACAGCCAAGAAAACTGCTTCCGCGAAGCAGGTGAAATTTTAGTGCCTATATCGGAAGGAAAATTTTCGTTAGACCAAGTCAAAGGCCAGCTCGCCGATCTCTGCCGAGCCAACCAGCCAGCCCGAAAGAGCGCAGAAGAAATCACCCTCTTCAAATCCGTCGGCTGCGCGCTAGGTGATTTGTGTGGTGCGCTGGCGGCGTGGAAGACAAACTAGAAATCCTCAGTCATGCCAAAAGCCCCACTTATTCATAAGCTCGCAGCTATCTTCATAGGCTCAGTATGGATTTTTCACGGGCTTTACAGCAAGATCCTCGACGGGATTCCGCGTCATAAGTTGATCGTCGGACGTATCTTGGGCGAATCATTTGCCGATGTCGCAACCGTGATGATTGGAGTGATGGAAATCCTTCTCGGTTGCTGGGTGATCTGGGGTAAACATCGCAAAATCAACGCCTCCATTCAAACGCTTGGTTTGGTCTCGATGAACACGCTTGAGATTATTCTCGCTGAGGATCTTCTGATTTCAGCTGCAGGGATGGTTGCGCTGAATCTTTGTTTTATCGCTCTGATTTGGTGGTGGGCCACCCGCGAAAATCATCCCAGCCAACCCAACTGAATCGCCACACAAACGCAGAACAAAACGGTTAGAGCGGACCAGATAAATGCGAAAAGGAAATGCACGAACGTTTCCAAGCGTTTCCCTCGCCAAAGATCCGAGCGGTAAACAAAGAATTGGAAATACAATCGCGTTGCCCAGAACAAAGCGAAGGATCCTGCTATCCACATTCCCGCCGGACTTTTTTCCAAAAAGATCGCAGGCATCAATAAGCAAGGTAGCCCCATTAGAAAAATGATGAGGCAGAGAAAAAAGGTATGAACGTGAAACACCTGCTCGTTCACCGGACTCAATTTGCGCCCATCCTCTTTCCATTTCAGCGTCCTGCCGATGGGAATGTGAAGAAAGGTTAGCAGGATCAATCCAGCTCCTGCGATTCTAAGTATGACGGATAAAATTTCGTTCATGACTTTTCAAGGACTGTTACGCGTATCCAAGGTGTGATAGGAAAACTTTTCACTTCACCGAGTCTAGCAAGCTCCCAGCTTTCCCGCCAAGCTCTTGCGCTATGAAAATGAAGAAACCCAGGTCCAAAGGCTAGGAAATTTGCCAGGTCACGCTGATGCT
Organism: Prosthecobacter debontii; assembly: GCA_945885485.1. Taxonomy (GTDB): domain Bacteria; phylum Verrucomicrobiota; class Verrucomicrobiia; order Verrucomicrobiales; family Akkermansiaceae; genus Luteolibacter. The sequence continues at coordinate 7,923 of CAMCYT010000084.1, read as the reverse complement.
CCACGAGGACGATTTTACCGCGAGCGCCTAAACAACGCTTCGCCTCACGGAACCACGCAGCCCTTTCTTCGACACTGCGGAATTCATGGATCGCTAGAAAACCGAACACCACATCCGCCCATTCGCCATCGACCGCCCATCGATCATGCGGCACAGCAAGCGTCCCAGTTGCAGGCGGAAACCATCTGCGTGCCCGTTGAATCGACGCCTCGGTCATCGAAGCTGGATCGTAGTGATCCAAAACGCGCCATTCCGTTTCAGGCGTTTCTAGCTTTAATAAATCCGATGCATCATCGAAGCCCGAGTGACAGAAAATCATTCGATTCTGATCAGTGTCTCCCAACGCGTTAGTAAGCCACTTCCAATGATAAAGATCAGATCGATCGTAAACCCAATGCGATACTCCAAGCGAAATAAAGATGAAGTAAGAAGAACCTAACAGAATCAAAACCGCAGCGACCATTAACCACGTTTCATGAAAAACAAAGAGGGCGAGAATTGCTAAAACCATGATCACTACCGCAGAAAAATAGAACGGCCAGTTGAACCGGGCGATCGATACTATCCCTTGCCAAGACGTTCTATGTTTCATGGTTTTCCTCCTGGATTCACGATGCGACCACGCTCCCAGCGATAGTCCACATTCTCAACCACAAATGCATTGGCAAGAATGGGAGTGACGCCACGCAATGGGGTCTCGTCGAACAAACCGACCTGCCAACTTCTCACTTCAACCGGCCTTGGTTTCCACGTTTCGCGACTGCCCTCGACCACGACAAATGAACCGTCCGCTTGTGGGCTGAATGTGAAAGGCATCGGTCCTGCAAATCGCCGCGCCGTCCTCCAGTCAGGAAACGGCGAGCTTACCGGCAGTGTGGTGTCTGGGTTGGTATCGTCAAAACACAGATCCAAGGTCACCTCGCCATCGGGTAGAGTTGAAACGACCCGGGTGCCGCCGTTTTCGTTTTCCAGACGCACCTTAACCAAACGATAATTGTAACCTGTCATCAGATTGCCTGACTTCACCATCCCTTTTTTGTCGGTCTCACTACGAATGATTTTCAATCCTCTCAAACGCCTACCGCTTTCATCCTCCAATCGCGTAAAAATCCGATACCCCGCCAAGAAGAAGTCCTGACCAAGAAAAGCTGGAAAACCCGCAGGTCGGAGTCCGCGAGTCCAGACCATCGCCACGGTTAAAAATCCAAGACCCTCATACACATCCAATTCCAACCCAGTTGGAACCATTTCTTTTAATATTTCTACAGGAAAGGCAAACGACACAGCAACCACCCGATCAAAATGCGCGACTACTGGAAATGGATGCTGTCTGAGTGAAATCATGATTTTAAAACACTCTTTCTTATCGCATCGATCGAAAATTCGATTTCTTGTTGGGAGATGCACAAGGGTGGCATAAAGACGAGGGTGTCGAGGATGTTGCGGGTGAGAAGACCGTGGTGACGGGCGGCGAGGGTGGTTTGCAGGCCGAGACCTGGGCTGAGTTGGATTCCAGCAATCAGTCCGCATTGACGGATTTCAACGATATGTGCGGAGCTGGATTTCAGTTCGGCGAGTTGTTGTTTCAGGAATGCAATTTTTTCCGGCATCTGATCTAACACCTTTTCGTCATTAAATATTTTTAAAGAGGCCAAGGCTGCTGCGCAGCCGATGGGATTTGCGGTGTAACTATGTCCGTAGTAGAACGCGTTTTCCGCTGGGCCGAGGAAGGCGTTGTAAATTTCCGCAGTGGTCAGGGTTGCGGCAAGCGGGACGGTTCCGCCGGTCAGGCCTTTGGCGAGGCAGAGGAAATCTGGAATGACGCTTTCTTGTTGGCAGGCAAACATGGTGCCTGTGCGACCAAAGCCGGTCATGACTTCATCGAGGATGAGGTGAATGCCTTGCGCATCCGTCCACGCACGCAACTCCGCTAACATGCCTTTTGGCCACGGTCGCATTTCGTTCACGCCTTGGATCAAGGGTTCGATGACGGCTGCGGTCACCGTGGTTGGATCGGTGGATTTCAGATCATCCATCGAAGCAACGAATTGCGTGTCGTAGCCGAGGTTTCTGAAACGGGAGAAAAACCGATTCACGCCGCCGAGCGAGGCCGCGCCTAGGGTGTCGCCGTGGTAGGCGTTATCGAAAGCGATGAAACGGGTGCGTTTTTCCTGACCCGTTTGCATGCGGGATTGCAGTGACATTTTCAATGCAACCTCGACGGCGGTGGAGCCGTTGTCGGAAAAGAAAACGCGTTCGAGAGTGTTTTTAGGGAAATAGGAAACCAGCTTTTCTGCGAGCTCCGAGGCAAGTGGATGGCCGAGGCCGAGGTAAGATGAATGATCGAGCGTGGCCGCTTGTTTGGCGATCGCCTCGACGATTTCCGGCCGACAATGACCATGAATGTTGGTCCAGATCGATGAGTTACCATCGAGGTATTTTTTGCCATTCGAATCAAACAACCAAACACCCTCGCCGCGCACGATCATGAGCGGCTCATGTGCAGGATCGCACCACTCGGACTGGCGAGTGAATGGATGCCAGCAGTGGGCTTTGTCGGCGGTGATGGGATCGGTCACGCGGAAAGACTTAACCGCGAATGAACGCGAATGAACGCGAATTTTTCGATAAAATCGAGCTGCGACAATTAAGCAGATGCTTCAGCGCGGGCTTTTGCGAGGATTTCCAGAGTTCCGTGCTCTTGGCACCAATCGGTGATGTAGGCGAAATCGATTTCTTTTTGCACGCTAAGAATCGCTACGACATCATCGAAATCTTTGGTACGTCGGCCGATTTTTGACCAGCGGAGTTTTTGGATAATAACATCTTCAGCTGTTGGCATCCATGCGCAGAGATCTTCATGGAAAACGACTTTTTGCCTTCTCTCAAAACGCATGCGATCAAAGGAATCATCGCTGAGGTGAAATAGTTCGATTTCAAAGATGGAGCCCTTGATTCGAAGAAGCTCTTTGCGGGTGGCAGTGACCATTTCAAATGTTCCTTGCTGATCCAGAATAATTTCGGGCGGTAAGGTCGCTGAGATTTTTTCAAGATAACCTGACTTGAAATGAATCACCAAATCAGCATCTTTGGTAGAACGTGGTATGCCATAAAAGTTCGATGAGTAGGAGCCAACTACCATATAGGGAATTTCAAGATCGTTGAGAACCTTGAGAATCGCCAAGAATGCATCGTTTCCTGTCATGGTGTTCTATGCTCTGGAGAGCCGATGCTTGAGATGTTCAAGACATTCTTCGGGATTTAAATGGGGATATTGATTCCGAATACCTGACAGTGTGACTTTACAGGCATCATCAAACAATTCGGCACCTGCCAGGAACTTCTCAAGCGGAGACATCCGCTGCGCCTGCCTGATTTTTCGGGCATAACATTCCGCAGCCTCTTGGCGAATCTGCTCTTCAGTAAGTTCCATGGCTGGGATGATAACCGAAAGAGCGGAAACGGGAAGTGGGTTTTTTGAAGTTACGCGAGATCAAAGAGTAGCGCCTCCGCATCTTCTGTGGCGGTGAAAACGAATGTGCCGGGAGTTTCGGAGCTGGCGGCGTCGCCGGGGAGAAGCGTTGCATCATCGGCAGTGAGTTGGCCTTTGATGAGCTGCAGCCACAGGCCACGGCTGTTGGCGATATCATGGGAAACGCTTTCGCCCGGTTTCAGGCGAACTCGATACACATTCACATCCTGATGAATGGTTGCGGAATCTTCGCGTCCATCAGGTGAGATCACCAAAACTTTAGATTCGCTCTCTGAAACGGCAGATGGATGCCATTCGGTATAGGATGGCTGTAAGCGATTGGCGTTTGGAAGGATCCAGATTTGCAAGAGATGCAAAGGCTCGGTGCGAGATGGATTGAATTCCGAGTGCGTGACTCCGGTGCCGGCGCTCATGAGTTGGATTTGGCCGGGCTTTAGCTCACGACCATTTCCCATGCTGTCTTTGTGCGCAATGGCTCCGGAGACGACGTAACTGAAAATTTCCATTTCCCGATGCGGGTGAGTGGGAAAACCTGCGCCTTGGACGACGATGTCCTGGTTGATCACTCGTAGGCTACGGAAACCCATGTGGGCGGGATCGTGGTAATCCGCAAAGCTGAACGTGTGATAGCTATCCAACCAACCGTGATTGGCGTGCCCCCGTTCGGATGATCTGCGAATGGTGAGTTTGGATGATTTCTGCTTCATGACATCGTAACCGTGCTTCGTTATGCTACTTCGCGAATTGAAAATTCTTTACAATTTACTTACCATCCCACTCTGCATTTTGAATCGCTATCAGGCGCTTCACTTCATCAGGTTTTTGGGTGGCGAGGTTGGTTTTTTCCAAGGGGTCGGCTTTGAGATCGTAGAGTTCGATTTCGGTGGGGATGGTGTGAAACGGTCTAGTGGGTTCTGCGGGCCCTGGGATGATGAGTTTTGAAAAGCCATCGATCACCACGCGCGCATACAAACTTTTGCCGGGTTGTTTGAGATCTGCGATGTCGTGGCAGTAGGTCTCTACGAAAATGGATTTGCGTTTAGATATCGCATCGCGATCTAACAGGTTGATCCCAGGGAGATCGGCTGGAGCTTTAACACTGGCGAGTTTGAGAATCGTGGTAGGTAAATCGGTGATGTGAGCGAGTGTCTCGTCATCACGGAGAGGTTTCACTTTTTCCGGCCAGCGGACAAACATGGGGGTGCGGATTCCCATTTCATAGGGAGTCATTTTCGCGCGACCGCCGTTGTAGCCTTGCGCTGCGTTCCAGCCGTTGTCTGCGAGGTAGAGGATGACGGTGTTTTTCTTAAGGTCATTCTTGGTGAGGTAGTCATCGAGTTCACCACACGTCTGGTCAAACCATTCGATCATCGCATAGTATTTTTCCGCTGCGGGCGTCGGCCCTTTACCGGTGTATTTCGCTAAAATCTCTTTCGGTGGAGTGTGGGGATCATGCGGCATGAGTGGGGCGTGCCAGATGAAGAAGGGCTTTTTTTCTTTGTTAGATGTTTCGATGAAATCGTAGATCGGTTGTATGCCTTCGCGACCGATGGTGAGCCCGTCTCCGCCATGACGACCCTGTTTGCCAGTCATGCCATGGGTGAAGCCTACGTCTTTGAATGTAGCGTTCCAGAGTTTACCTGTTTGAAAGGTGAGGTAACCGGAATCGGTCAGCGCTTTTGGAAGTATGAGGGAGTTGCCGAGCAGTTGGTCCATGAGGGGTTTGCGATTAGATTTTCCACCCGAAAACTGCGGTGCTTTTTCTGATAAATCATTTCCTGTGATGCCGTGGTTGCGTGGCATTTTTCCTGTTAGTAAACACGCTAGCGATGGCGAGCAAACGGGCATCACATAACCTCGAGTGTAAACGAGGCTCTCAGAAGCGATGCGATCGAGATGCGGAGTTTTCACGGTTTCATGACCCATGAAGCCGTAGCCATCAAACGCATGATCATCTGAAATGATCAGAATGATATTCGGCCGATCCGTTGTGGTTTCAGAAAATCCGATGGAGCAGGTGAAAATGAGCGTGAGGAGTGAACAGAGAGTTTTCATGGGTTGGAAGAATACTGGAATTGAAACGCTTAGCTTTCGATAAGTTCCGCGCCTTTGATGAGGCGGCAGAATTCTTTTTTCGTCACATCATGCAGAGAGCCTTCTTCGGCTTCTGGGCTGTCGGTTAGTTTGTAACGGATCGCGAGACGTTCCCAGATGACGATGCGGAAATATTGGTCACTCTTTTTCCAGAGTTGGTTTTGTGCGAGTTGGATCATGGTGATACTGAGTGGAGATCTGCAGGGGTTGTGATTTTTGGGTTGGGCGAGGTGGAAGGAATGAGCTGGGTTTTTACGGAAATCGTCTCAAGTGCGGAAGTTTCATCGGTGACGGAGATATTTTCTTTCAGCACTTTGTCATAAGCGGAGCGAATCAGATCGGCGCGGAAAATTTGTGGGGTTTCGATGAACCAGAGATTTTCTCGGGACACCGGGGATAGCGTGAGGCCATGCTCATCGGAGCGTTTCAGTGTCTCGGTGACGCGGCGTGCGAGTGAGGCAGCGCCGTGGTTTTTTGCGGCGTCAATGGTCGCGAGGATGTCGGCTTGTGAGATCAGCGGGCGAGCGGCGTCGTGAACGGCGATGAACTCGGCTTTCGGAGAGACTGCTGAGAGGCCGTTGGCGACGGAGAGGTGGCGCTCGGTTCCGCCATCGATACGCCGCACGGGTTTGGTGAAGGTTGCTTTATCTAACAGATCGAATCGTTCCGGTGGACAGATCACAAGGATTTCTGTAATCGCATCACAATCGAGAAATTTCTGGACCGTATGCACGAGCACAGATTTGCCATCGAGCAAAGCGGCGAGCTTGTCGAAGCCCATGCGTTGGCTGCTGCCAGCGGCAACGAGGATGGCGGAGATTTCAGGTTTCAAGATTGCTGGATTGAAGCTCAAATCATGGTGTAGCGCCAAAGAAAAAGCCCCGCCCGTAAAATAGGGAGGAGCTTTGGTTTAAATTTTTAGTGAAGCAGATCAAGCGAGAGCGAGGAGCTTGGCTTTCAACATGTCTTTGGTGACGTTGGCACCGACGATTTGGTCTTTCACTTCACCATTTTTGAAGAACAGGAGAAGAGGGATCGATTTGACGTTGTATTTCACCGCGAGGTTACGGGCGTCGTCTACATTGACTTTGGTAATTTTTGCCTGTCCTTCGACTTCAGCTGAGAGCTGTTCGAGAACGGGACCGATCATTTGGCAAGGACCGCACCATTCGGCCCAGAAATCGACGAGAACAGGGAGATCGGAATCGATCACTTCGGATTGGAAACTATCTTCGGTAAGGTTGAGTGCCATACGGGAAACATGGAGCCCTGTAGTGCATCCGTCAAGATCACGGAGCATAAACTGGTATCGGCTCAAAAACGGGTACCGGATCAGGAAAGTTTGCGCCAACCCAAACGAAATAGGCTAAAGCGGCAGCTGCTAGGGTATTAAGAATTCCAAGAATCATGGTAAGTAATGGGGTTAATTAACTGGAACTGGTTCTAAAATGGCGGTCCAGTCGTCCTTCATCTCGAAGTCTTCATCGGAAATCCAGATTTTAGACATTTTGAGCTGAAGGCCAAGAACCACGCATGCGGCTGCTAATCCGAGGCCGGCGAGGACTTTAATGCTGGTTGGAACTTCAGGCTCATCTTCCACGAGATCAACGCCGGGTAGGGTTGAGCTACGGGCGGTTGTAGCCATGGATGCGGAAGGCGACAACGGCCTGGTTGTCATGCCGGAAGCCGTTCCGATGGGTCTGGTTGGGGCACCCATCGGAGAGAGTGGCTGCGTAGGAGGATTGAGCGAAACGGTCGCTTTTGGAAGGGCTCCTGTTTTCGATATAGGGGAAGCGGGTCCGGTAGGTGTGACTGATCCAAGCGGTGCCTTCGAACTTTTGAGAGCAATCGTGGGAGCTCCGACTGTTGGGGGCTTTGATGTGCCCAGCTTGATGGTAGGTACGCCAGTCGCTGTAGGTGTCGGCACAAGTGGCTTGGTCGCTGCGCCAGAGGTGAGAGGTATGGTAGGGGCTCCAGTCGGCGCGACCGATCTATTTACTGCTGAGGCAGTGGGCGTGAGTGGGATAGTCGGAGTGAGAGGTTTGATTGGAATGCCGGCAGGGCTGCCACCAGGACCCGCGGTTTTGATGGGGATAGTTGGTGCCGGGGTAGGTGCATTTGATGGGAAGGGAGGACTGCCAGCAGTGGCTGGGGCTTTCGGCGGGCCAGCAATAGGTGCAGTAGTCGCACCGATAGGAGCAGGACTTGGGGCGCTGGTTATGGCGGCGGCAATTGGAATAGTGGGAGGAGGAGTCGGAGCCGCTTGTGCTAATTGAGCTGTAGGAGCAGGAGTAAAGAGAGGGACGACAGCTTGAACTGGAATAACGGGCCGTGGC
>CAMCYT010000083.1 GCA_945885485.1 Prosthecobacter debontii | reverse complement strand
AGGAAGAGCGGCTAAAGTGCCAACAGCTAAAGCTGTTGGTTGGGTATGGTTGCTGAACATACCAAGCCTGCCGACCTCACAAACTTGTCAAACTTTATTTTTGTAAATATATGAGAATAAGTGACTTACGCCTTAAATTGACGCGAATGACTGGTTGCCAGAATTTAGCGATAGGCAGCGCTGCGTATCATGAACGACCAGGGGGCAAGTTTTGTCGACGTGGACCGAGGTTAACTGGCGCAACCGGAGCAGATGGCACGAACGGAGCAGATGGAGTAACCGGCGCGACCGGAGGTGCGGCTACAGGGATAGCTTGATCTCCAGGTGTTGTGGGAAGCGTGCTCCATTTGACGTGGAGAATGGCGGTTGGAACGGAGGATTTACTAACGGGAGTAGCAGGGGCGATTTTATCTTTGAGGGCGTCTTGCGCTGAGAAGTCGTGACTAAATTCTTCACCGGCACCTGGGGTCAAGTCTGGCAAGTAGACCGGGAGTTCGTGAAGAAGCAGGCGTGAAGAGAGATCGAGCGTCTCACTCGGATCGCGAACCGTTCGCGTAAGATTGCCGATTTTGGGAAGTCTATTTTCATACAGAGCGATTGTAGCGGCTTTATCATCGGACCACAAAATCAAGGCCTCAATGTCTGGATTCACTTGAGCAGGATCAACCTCCAGAGCAGCCCCATAGAATCGTATGGCTTGCGTGACCATACCGAAATGGAGCAGCGCGTTTGCCATCGCCATGTTATGAGCCGGCTTACCTTGATTGAGTCCGAGCACGGCTGTTAGAAGTCGGATCGCCTTACGCGGCTGAGATTTCGCTAAAATGCGTATGGACAGAGCAAGATCCAGATCGTTGCTTGGAATAATTCTGCCACTCCATATAACCTCCGCTGCCTCGGCGTATGCCTGCTTGTCGTATAGCCCATCAGCAAGCTGCAGGCGCGTGTCCCAGTCTGATGGGTTAAAATGAAGTTTTTCTTTTAAAAATGCTTCGTCAAAGGGTAGGCGTTCTTCACTCACGGGGTTATATGGGTAATATTCAGCTACTAAAACGCCATCCTCAGCTTTCTTGCGCAAGCAATAAAAGAGGTATGCTGCTTTTATCCATGCAGCAGTTCTTCAACCAGCGGAACATCTGCCTGTGCCCAATCTAACCCGGGGAGCTCGGAATGCCCGCACCAGCGGATTTCCTCATGTTCATGGGCGTGGGGGGAGCCTTCCGTAATCTCACAGAAAAAGCCACGCAGACGGATTGAAATCGCACCATCCGTCCATTCCACGATAGCACTCAGTTGTTCTCGAACCCGTACCGTGATACCTAATTCCTCCTGAAGTTCTCTGGCTAGAGCCGCCTCCGGGGTCTCTCCGGCATCAACCTTGCCTCCAGGGAATTCCCACAATCCACCTAAATGCCGCTCCAAGCCACGGCGGCAGACGAGGAATTTCCCTTCAGTATTTCTAATGATTCCACAGACGACTTCGATCATGGACATGATGTTCCTTTAAATCGTTTTACGAAAACAAAGGCCGCAGGCAGGAAGCCTTCAACGCGGCTTGGATTTCCGAAATTCCTTCTACGAGCTCATCTCCATCCGCGTCCCCATCCAAGGCTTGTTTCAGCGCAACAATGAACCATTCGGATTGCTCCTCGATGTCGATATCTAGAGATTCCGGGAAAGTGGCATCGAGCAGGCTGATTCCAAAATCGCTGGGCTCCATCAGTTCTTCTGCCCAGCCAAGGATGGTATCGATGGGTGATGAGCTAGGGAATCGCTGGGTGATGAGCGAGATGATATCGCTGCGATTCTGCACGTTCATCAATAACGCGAGGAAAAATCGATGCTCCGGATTCACGATGAAATGACGCATCTGGGAGATCGTCTCGCGGCGCAGACATTCGTCCAATGTATCAGGTACACCCAACGCAAGTTCGCCGTGTTTGTTTTGAAACATCGCCAGTGCCTCATCCCACTCATCGAGTTCTTGCAGGTGAGTCATGGCGTGGCGTAACGTGTTGAAGCCACGCTCGAAATCCAACTGCTCCATCATTTTATTCACGAACGTTGCGTAGTGCCGATCTTCGGTGGCTTCGAGCACGTCGAGAAGTTGCTTGCGTCTGGCTGTTAGAGTATCTGAGTGAAGCGGATCGATCGCGATGTGTGGCGGTAGGTAATTGTATTGCGGCCCCGTGCCGGGATCGTGATGGGTGCGGATCACCACGGTGATGGAAGGAGTATCGAGGTGGAAAAGCGAATGGATGCATTCCCGTCCGGAGGTGATTGGCACCGTGCTTCCGGTTTCTAACAGCTCGATCCGCTTCACCCGGAGATCGCCAATGCGGATGTGCGGAGTGACGGAACGGGCGTTCACGAAATCGAATTCCGAATGTACGCTTGAACCTCGCATCACATGAAACGCGCCGGAAAATTCGTGCTGATGGATTTCCGTTGTTCCCTCCAGCCAGAACAGGATCTGAATGTAAAACCGAGTATCGTTGAATGCGATCAACTCAGGCTGACCGAAGCCGGATTCGCCTTGGAAAGGTTGTTCGTCATTGAAAAGGAACTCATGAATCATCTCGTCGATATCGACGTTTTCCGACGGCGGAGTCTCGTCGATCGCGATGCGGGTCAGCTCCGGAAAAACTTCGAGCGAGAAATTCTGCTCCCGCCACCGCTCCAACACCGTCTGGCCAAGCTTTTCAAAATAGGAATTCATGTGAACTCATCCTGCGTCCAACCCACGCCCCGACACAAGGGATAAGAATGGGATCGGAAAGAGAAATTAACCACTGATGGACACTGATGAACACTGATTGAATAAGGCATACCGAATCACTCTTTATTATCAGTGTTCATCGGTGTCCATCAGTGGTTCGCTTTACGATTAAGGATCAGCATTTCAACTCACCATCGCCAACCCCGCGATCCTTCCGCCGGTCCATGCGGCTTGGAAATTGAATCCGCCGGTGATGCCATCGATATCCAGGCACTCGCCCGCGAAGTGCAAGCTGGGGACGATGCGACTCTCCATCCTGCGGAAATCGATTTCCTTCAATCTAACCCCGCCACAGGTGACGAATTCGTCTTTGTTGGTTGTTTTGCCTTTGACCTGAAATCGACAATCCGTGAGCTGATTTACCAATACGTTTTCACGATCTTTGGTGAGCTGCGACCATTGGGTTTCTGGTGCAATGGCTGTGGTTTCGAGTAAACGCTCCCAGAGCCGACGCGGCAAACCCGCGGGCACTTTATTTTTGACCAGCGATTTCCCGGATTCCGAACGGTTATTAGAAAACGATTCGCGGAGTTCTACGGCTGAGGTATTTCCGAGCCAGTTGATAGCAATCTCCACCGCATAATCCTGCTCGGCAAAGCGTCGCGCCTCCCATGCAGATAACCGCAGAATCGCCGGACCGCTGAGGCCCCGATGAGTGATCAGCACTGGCCCGCTTTGCACTGGGCTTTTAGGAATGATTTTCACTCTCGCATCCTGCACCGACAGTCCGGCCAACTCTTCCAAGCGTGAATCCGGAATGTTAAACGCAAATAGCGAAGGTATAAGCGGCTCGATGCTGTGCCCGAGCGATTCAATAGCACGGGTTAGCGGAGATGCTTTGAGCGATCCCGAAGTGATGCATACTTTGTCCGCTCTAACCGCTTCACCATTGCTGAAATGGAGTGAAAACTTTCCGTCGGGATCAATTTCCAATTCATGGAGGGCGATCCCTGTTTTCAAAACCACCCCGGCATCGCGAGCGGATTTCATAAAGCAATCAATGATCGTTTGCGAGCTATCGGTCACCGGAAACATCCGGCCATCGGCCTCTGCTTTCAACTCCACCCCGCGCGCCTCGAACCAAGCGACCGTATCCTGCGGCTGCCATTCATGAAACGCCCCGCGAAGTTCACGCGAGCCGCGAGGATAGTTTTTGGTAAGCAATGTAGGATCGAAACAAGCATGCGTGACATTGCAACGCCCACCACCGGAAATTTTCACCTTGGTGAGAAACGCGTTGCCCTTTTCATAAACCGTTACCTTCGCCGATGGATCAGCCTCGGCAGCAGTGATCGCTGCAAAAAAGCCTGCAGCTCCGCCGCCAATCACAACGATTTTGCGGGAAGTGTCGGTTTTAGGGTTCATCGGGAATAGGTCGTATAGGACCTATGCTTTTACATAAACCTCCGCACCGCTCTCAACAAACTCTTTGGATTTCTCCTCCATCCCTTTCTCCAGCGCTTCTTCATCAGAAATTCCCTGTGCGGCGGCGTATTGCCTGACGTCTTCAGAGATTTTCATCGAGCAGAAATGCGGGCCACACATCGAGCAGAAGTGAGCGGATTTCGCGCCTTCTTGCGGAAGGGTTTCATCGTGGAATTCGCGCGCGGTTGATGGATCGAGTCCGAGGTTGAACTGATCTTCCCAACGGAACTCAAAGCGGGCTTTGGAAAGGGCGTTGTCGCGGTATTGTGCGCCGGGGTGGCCTTTTGCGAGATCGGCTGCGTGCGCGGCGAGCTTGTAGGTGATCACTCCATCTTTAACGTCTTTTTTGTTAGGAAGACCGAGGTGTTCTTTCGGCGTCACGTAGCAGAGCATCGCGCAACCAAACCAACCAATCATCGCGGCACCTATGCCGGAAGTGATGTGATCATAACCTGGAGCGATGTCTGTGGTCAAAGGCCCGAGGGTGTAGAACGGAGCTTCGTGGCACCATTCTAACTGTTTCGCCATGTTTTCTTCTATCATGTGCATCGGCACGTGGCCGGGACCTTCGTTCATGACTTGGCATCCTTTTGCCCACGCACGTGTGGTGAGTTCACCTTGAACTTGGAGTTCGCCGAATTGTGCCATGTCGTTGGCATCCGCTATCGATCCCGGACGCAGGCCATCGCCGATAGAGAAGCTGACATCGTATTTCGCACAAATGTCGCAGATTTCATCCCAATGCGTGTAGAGGAAATTTTCTTTGTGATGCGAGAGGCACCATTTCGCCATGATCGATCCACCACGTGAAACGATTCCTGTCATGCGACTGGCGGTCATCGGCACGAAGCGCAACAACACACCGGCGTGGATGGTGAAATAATCCACGCCCTGCTCGGCTTGCTCGATAAGCGTATCGCGGTAAAGCTCCCATGTTAGATCCTCGGCCTTGCCATTGACTTTTTCAAGCGCTTGATAAATCGGCACGGTGCCGATCGGCACCGGGCTGTTGCGCAAAATCCATTCGCGCGTCGCGTGGATATTTTTTCCTGTTGAAAGATCCATCACAGTGTCTCCACCCCACTTGGTCGCCCAGCGCATTTTCTCAACTTCTTCTTCAATGGAAGACGCGACCGCGGAGTTGCCGATGTTTGCATTGATTTTCACGAGGAAATTACGGCCGATGATCATCGGTTCGCACTCGGGATGGTTGATGTTGAGTGGAATAATCGCGCGTCCTGCGGCGACCTCGCTGCGCACGAATTCAGGAGTGATCTCTGCGGGGATGCGTTGTGGGAAACGTTTGAAAATTCCCGGCGTGTATGGGCTGTCGGGAGATTGATGCGAACCCGCGTGCTGCTTATTGAGATCGTTGCGAACGATATCTGCTGATTGATCGGAGATCTTCGCGCGGCGCATGTTTTCACGGATCGCGATGAATTCCATTTCAGGAGTGATGATACCGTTGTCGGCATACCATTTCTGAGTGACAGGTTTATCCTTCGCGCGCAGCGGTTGGCGACGCTCTGCGGTCAGACCGGGAAACTCGACGAAGCGATTGGCGCGCTCAGATTTCGAAGCAAATTCAGCATGCTTTTCTGTTAGGTAACCATTGTCTTGTGGTTGAACCTCACGACCATCGTAGGCTTCCACATCGCCACGTTTTAAAATCCATTCGCGGCGTAGTGGTGGTAACCCTTCCTCCGACGTTCCTTGGAAATTCGGATCTCCCCACGGTCCCGAGCAATCATACACCCGCACCGCGTCATTCTTCTCAATCCGTCCGTTGAACGCCTTAGTATCACTCAACGTGATCTCACGCATCGGCACTTGCACCTCAGGATGAATCTCACCTTGCACATAAATCCGGGTCGATGCTGGCAACTGAGCGCGGGATTCATCGTGTGTGGCCGATTCTTCACCGGTGGTTTCTTCTGGGCTGATCATGGTCGTTTCTGAGTTCGTGGTTATTAATCGCGAGTCAAAAACCATCGGAAAACAAGAAAGCCCATTAGCTTTCCCGACTCCCTCCGGCAGCATGACCCGCTTCAGGTTCGAAGGGTTTCTCTCCGCGCGTCGGAAAATCTCAGCCCCCCGTTCGGAAAGCTCCCCTGTCGTCTAAGCAGAGTCGATTAGCCCACCCCACTTGTCAAGAATGCGAAAGCTGCGTTGCGATTGGAAATCAGCCCCTGAGTTATTTCGGGCAAGTTTAACAATGAGGGAAGGAGGTGTAGGAGGGCAGGGAGTTCCCTCAAATGCCCAAGAGTTAACCACGAATTTCACGAATGACACGAATGGTTGGATTGCAATCATGGAATTGAGTGCCTTCTTCTTTAAATTCGAGCTATTCGTGTCATTCGTGGTTCAAATCTCCCAATAACCTATCCTGAAGTGAAAGACTCTCTTTGCTTGCCCAGCTCGGCTCTTCCCGCTACTCCATGCGGGACATGAGTGAAGTTTCCCAAGCACCCCAGTCCACTGAAGCAGAACTTATTGCGGTCCGCCGTGAGAAACTCGCGAAGCTGCGTGAACTCGGAGTCGATCCCTACGGTGCACGATTTGAAACCACGATCTCCCCTGCTAATCTCAAGGCAAATTTCGAAGAAGGCAAACAAGTGACCACCGCTGGCCGCATCGTTGCGCTGCGCGACATGGGTAAATCGGTTTTCTTCGGTGTCGGCGACGCGCATGGCGCTATCCAAGGCTACCTCAGCATCAAGGAACTCGATGAAACCCAAGCGGCAATCTGGAAATGCCTCGATCGCGGGGACTGGATCGGGATCTCTGGCGAAACCTTCCTCACCCGCACCGGCGAGCCGACGATTAAAGTTTCCTCCTTCACCGTGCTTTCCAAATCCCTGCGCCCGATGCCGGACAAATTCCACGGCCTCACAGATAGAGAAACCAAATACCGCAAACGCCACCTCGATCTCATCGGTAATCCGGACAGCGCGGCGTTGTTCATCACTCGCTCGAAAATGATCGCGGAGATCCGCAGCTTCCTCCACGCGCGGGACTTCCTCGAAGTTGAAACGCCCATGCTGCAATCCGTCGCCGGTGGTGCCGCGGCTCGTCCGTTCGAGACTCATCACAACGCCCTCGGCATGCCGCTCACCCTGCGCATCGCGCCGGAGCTTTTCCTCAAACGCCTTTTGGTCGGTGGTTTCACGAAAGTCTTCGAACTCAACCGCAACTTCCGCAACGAAGGCATCTCCCGCCGCCACAATCCTGAGTTCACGATGTTAGAAGCCTACTGGGCATTCTCCGACTTCGAGGAAATGGCGAACATGGTCGAGGAAATGACCTGCCACCTCGCGGAGAAATTCTGCGGTGGATTGAAGATCGAGCACAAAGACGAAGATGACAACGTCATCCGCACGATCGATCTAACACGTCCATGGAAACGCGCGAGCTACCACGACCTCATCAAAGGCGCCGCAGGCGATGATTTCTTCGACATCACTCCCGAACAACGCCGCGCAAAATGCGAAGCGATCGGTGTACAGCTTTCCGAAAACATGGAAGACTACGAAGTCATTCAACAAGTCTTCGAGAAAAAAGTCGAGGAACACACCTTTGATCCATGCTTTGTCACTCGCGTCGCGAGCGAGCTAGTGCCGCTCGCCAAAGTCACCCCCGGTGGCAAGACGGTTGAGGTTTACGAACTCATCATCAACGGTCAGGAAATTTCCCCAGGCTACTCAGAACTCAACGATCCCGATCTTCAAAAACAACGCCTAGAACACCAAGCCGGCGGCGAAGAAGAACAAAAGGTCGATTACGATTTCATCGAAACCCTTGAACACGGCATGCCCCCAGCAGGCGGCATCGGCATCGGCATAGATCGCTTGGTCATGATGCTAACAGGCGCACCGACGATCCGCGATGTCGTGCTCTTCCCACTGTTGAAGAAGAAGGATTGAGAATTTTTCAACCTCTCTCGCTTACCTCTGATCAACGAGGCATTTGCTTTCATACTTGATGATTCTTTTCATCCTTCTAAGAACCCCAAGCCTCACTTTTTAAGAGGCGGATTCAATCGTCCAGTGCAAACGGACGCGTTGACTTGATGATCTCGCCGAAGGTGCTTGCGTGTATACGCGGTTCATGTTGTACTGTCGAATGCGTGAGGTATTTCGGCGTTGGTGGGGACATTTCTCGGGTAACCTGACCCGCAAGGAATTACAGCTTAATCTTGAACTATGGTTGGTGAACGACGGGCCCGAGCCGGTCTTGGTTATTTACGATTATTGGCTGAAGTCGAAGGCCGCTCAGCTTCGACGGATCCTGCGTGCGTCGCGGGTTAGGCGAGTCCATATACTTGTTCTTACCTCTTGGCATCAGAGTGCGAAGAAGGCTGGACGAATCGCGACTGAGTTTGCCTCACTGCGATTGCCGCAGGAACGGGTTGTGCCCCACTACCTAGCGAATACAGCGGAAGAATGCAAAACTCTCCAGAGTGCTTTGGTGCGTTCGGAATGGGTTTCCCACAACGCCTTGCTCGATGAAACGGTGTTTCGGATTCTGCCCGGCGTCGTGCCAAGCTGGGATGCGATCTATGATGCCCGGCTTTCTCCTTTCAAACGGCATGAGTTGGCGGCGGAGTTGGATTCACTGGCCTGTATTGTCTATCAAACACACCCCGGAATGGACAGGGAGCATGGCTTGAAGATCCGGAGGCAGCTGAACCATGCCCATTGGCTCAATCGGGTGGTGAACGGTGCTCCCAAGCGGCTCAGTCAACCCGAGGTAAACGAAGCTCTCAACCAGTGTCGTGTGGGGCTTTGCCTCTCTGCCAAAGAAGGAGCTATGCTGGCGAGTATCCAATACCTACTTGCTGGGCTACCGGTAGTGACCACACCGAGCCTGGGCGGGCGAGATGTCTTCTTCGATCCTGCTCACTCACTAACCGTCAAACCGGATCCAGCGGCCGTGGCAGCTGGCGTGCGCGAGATGATCAACCGGAATGTGCCGCGCGAGGAGATCCGCGCCAGGGCGATCCAGGAAATGGAGCGGCACCGCGCGCGATTGGTGGCTTATGTGGCAAGGATCACTGGCGAGCAGGAATCCTCTGATCCACTTGCCCGGTGGCAGCGATGGGCAGCCTTCAATTCTGGACGCGTAAACGTCGGACAACTGCTAGAGCAGTTGCGCCATTTCCGCTGATCCGGGTCAAGCGGACCGGAATTCTAGATCCAGCCCCAACGGAGCTTCATCACATCACCTAGGGCCACTCCCTAGGTGATGTGATGAAAAATTATAATTCCTAAACCGACCAGTCAGAAAAACTTTTCCCTGTGAATTCTCGCAGTTGCTGGCTGTCAGGAGCAATCTCAGCAGATAGTGACTCTCTGTCTTCGGGGCTCAATACAGGTTTCTGTATCGGACGCCTGAGGCGTTTCACGACATACTTACCGAAGCGACCAAACGGGGGGGAACCCATATATTTTGTCATCCATCGCTCTGCCGAGGATTTTCTCATCTTCAACCGGGATTCATGGAACTGCCGCTGAAAATTCGCTTTATCGTATTGTCCCGACAGATTCAAGAATGAGCATACCTCACCAAATACTTTAGCAGGTTCGTTTTTCATTTCTTCAGACTGAACAACTAAAATTTGCTCCTTCGAGTAGTATTGGAGATATGCCTGAAGTTGATAAAAATAGGGGCTGTACTAGCTAAGCGACAAAAAACCGCATAACTAGACAAGTCAATGTATCAAAGAAAAAGCCGTCTTCCAGCCCGAAAGCAAAGCGAGTTAATCAAACTTTTTGTCGTAGGCGCAACAGCTCGTGCAGCGGCCGAGATCACC
>CAMCYT010000082.1 GCA_945885485.1 Prosthecobacter debontii | reverse complement strand
TACCAAATCCTTGGCACCTCTCTACGCGCGGCGCCCTCGGCGATGGCGCCCTACCAATGATGAAGCCAACCTCTAGCTCACTTCAGCAACGCCAAGATCGGCTGCGGATAAACTCCGAAAACCAAGGTCAGCACCGTTAGAGTAGCGATGCAAATTTTGGAAATGATAGGCAGCGTGATTTTCGAATCGTCGTTCGGCTCGATCCACCACATGGCGCGGATGGTTTTGAAGTAGTAGTAGAAACCGGCAGCAGCGGCGACAACCGCAACACCGAGTGCGATCCAGAGTCCGGATTGTGCAGCGAGCGAGAATACGAAGAATTTCCCAATGAAACCTGCGGTGAGCGGCACACCGGCGAGCGCGGCAAGCAACACAGTCAATGCGAGAGCAAGCGCGGGATTCCGTTTTCCGAGTCCATTGAAGTCAGAGATCGCTTCGCCATCACGATTGATACGGACTTGCGCGACGATGAAAAACACGCCGAGCGTCATGATCAGATACGTCGCGAGGTAGAACGAAACAGCTTGGATCGAGGTCACGGATGTTTCCGATGTCGATGTCCAAGCCGCGATAGCGAGGAGCAAAAATCCAGCATGCGCGATAGATGAATAAGCGAGCAAACGCTTGAAGTTGGTTTGCGCGATGGCGGCCAAGTTTCCAAACAACAAAGTCGCACAAGCAAGAATGAGCAGGATCGTGAGAACTTGATTCCGCACCGGTGAGCTTTCAGCGAGAAACGGTGTAAGGAAGCGAATCAGCAATATAAATCCAGCGGCTTTTGAACCTACCGAAAGGAAGGCAGTCGTCGGGGTTGGGGCGCCTTGATAGACATCGGGTATCCACATCTGCATCGGCACGGCACCGACTTTGAAACCGAGAGCAACCAAGACCAGCGCGATGCCGAACAGCAACGGAACCGTGTTCTGCATCTCGGCGAGTTTTTCCGGCATGAGATCGAGACGCATCGAGCCGGTCGCACCGTAGACCCAAGCAATACCGTAAACGAGGAAACCCGTACTGAGCGCACCGAGGATGAGATACTTCACGCCAGCTTCCAGTGAACCAACATTGCGGCGCATATACGCAACCAAGATGTAGAACGTGATGGTCACCAATTCCAAAGCGACAAACGCACCTGCGAGATCTTTCGCAGAAGCCATCCACATCATTCCAGCGCAGGCAAAAATCGGTAAGGCATAATATTCACCCGTCCCCTCTTCGGATTTCGGATTCTCAGTGAACCGCGCCAGGATTTTCCGGTAATCGATCGCCATCAACAACACCGCAGCGGTGGTGATGAGTGCGAAAATTTTGTAGAACTTCGCGAGCGCATCGAACTGATAGAAATTCCACAGAGGCCAACTCGCCCATTTCGCATCAGGTTTGGATTCCGGTCCGATGGCCAAGCAAGTCGCGATGAGAATTCCTAACAAACCAGCCGCTCCAACGAGCCCGACCCATGATTTATTTTTCTAAGGAATAAATGCCTCGGCGAGCAAGATGATGAAGCCGAGGGTGACGGTGAGTGCTTCCAGATAGTAGGCGGGCATTGCGTGAAACGTTGAATGTTAAAGTGGTTGAAATCCTTACTTGACGAAGAAGTTGAGAAGAAGGTTGGGATAGCAACCCACAGCAAGGAGAGAAAGAATTAGGAGCACTGCGGGAATATGATCGCACCATGTAAGATCGGCCGCGTTCATGGTGGCTTTCACTGGAGGACCTTGGAAAATTTTCCGGAAAGCACGGAGCATATAAACCGCGGAAATCACCACACCCCAGATCGCCAGAATACAAGCGATCTGCAATGGGCCTAAATCTTTAGCTGGATCGTAATCGCGGAACGCGGAGAGGAAAACCAGCACCTCGCCCGCGAAGTTCGCGAGACCCGGAAGCCCGATGGATGCCATCGCACCGATGCCGAAAACAAACGCCAGCGCAGGAGCGGATTTTGCGAGACCGCCAAGATCAGCGAAATCAAGCGAGCCGGTGCTACGTTCGATGCGATCCGCCAAGGAGAATTGCAAAGCGATCGAAATACCGTGCGCGAACATCAGCAACACCGCTGCGGGGAGCGCGATGTCATTTTCCTTATTCGCGATCAATGCGGCAATCGCGAGGAAAATGTAGCCCATGTGCATGACCGATGAACTTCCAAGCATCGTGTCCAAGCGTTTTTGGGAAATGGTCACGAAACCAACCCAGAGAATATTTCCTAACAGCAAAACCAACAGTGGAGTCAGCCAAACTTGCAGTCCTTCTGGAACCATAGGCAGAGCGACGCGTAACATCCCGTAGAGACCAAATTTTTTCAGCACACCCGCATGCAGCATCGCGGTCGGCGCTGGTGCGCTGGCGTAGGCGGGAGCCGCCCATGAATGAAACGGAAACAATGAAACCAACGTTCCAAAGCCAATGATCAACAAAGCAGCGATGCCTTTCTGTGCAGCGGGATCAATTTTTCCAGCGAGGTCTTGCATCGCCAACAAATCAAACGTTCCGGTGAGCGAAGCGAGCCAAACCAAACCGGCTAACAACACCAACGAACCGAGGCCGAGATAGATGGTGATTTTCCATGCGATCCCCCGGCGATCTCCCCGACCCAAAATCCCTATCATCAGGAAGGTCGGGATCAATGCCATTTCATGGAAGGCGTAGAAGAAAAATAAATCTTTGGAAGCAAATGCACCAATCGCGCCCGCCGCGATGAGCAAGGAAGATCCGTAGTAAAGTTTCTCGGAACCTTCTGGAGCTTTGCTCGCATGCACCGCCGCGAAGGTGACGATCACGGATAGCAGGATCATGATCAAACTCATCGCATCGATGTAACCGAAGCTGAGATTCAGTTCGGGTTTTTCGAGAACCGTGATGGAGAAATTCCAAATATCTTGCTTCCAACAAAACACCGAACCCAAACCGATAATGAGGTTGATGGCGGAGGCGGCTAACGCAGTTCGGCGCGCAGGGGCACCGAGAAGAATCGCGATGAAAGCCAGAATCGGTAGGGCAACAAGAAGGGTGAGCATATAAGAAATGGGAAAGTCTTGCGGAACATCCATTTCCGCACGGCGAATACAGCGAAGTTAGAGCTGCCCGAAAAGGGCAAAATAGGTAATTTTACAAGGAATTCACCCCAACTCGGCGGGATAGGGAGATTTCCGGTGCTTGGTAGGGAATTCGTGAGGTAAAAGCGGCTTTTCCAGACCAAGATCTAGTGAGGACTATTTGCCTTTTACCTTCACGGCTTGATCCACCAGCTCAAGAAAATCGTAGCGATCGGCGACCAAGCTCTCAGCAGCAACTTCTCGGGCAAGGCCGAGGATGAGAGCGTCATCGATGATTCCGGGTTTTTCTTCACGGAGCCAGAATCCGAAACCACAGACAAAGGCGGCAAATTGGCTATCCGAGGATGCTTCTTTTTCCGTATCGCGGATCAAATCGACTGAGGGCGCAGCCACGCCATCAACCGTCCAAACCAATTTGCCGAGCTCATGACTTTTCGCCTCCACAAACAGCGCCACTAGAGATTCTTGACCGGCTGCCATTTGCTCAGGCATAGGCTTACGCTCACGATCGTTTTTCTCAAGTTCGTAACCTAAGAGCCGACTTAAAATAACAGAATTTTCATTCCCTTGAAACTCAATCGAGAGCCTCGAACTTCGATCAAGAGCTCCACGAATTTTCACAAAAACTAAACTTCCAGATGGACTCCATGGACATTTGATCACTTCCGCACCCAGTGAGTTTCCTTTCCAAAGCGCAACAGAACCTTTTGTTTCTAAAGAAAATGAATTGAGCATTTCCTCAATTCTCACGTCTTGCCTGCTTGGTAATTTTCCACTTTCACGGATAGATTTAGTGATTTGAGCTAAACTCATCTTACCCGTGGAAATCGGAAGCTTAATATTTTTCCGGCTTTGCTCCCCGCTTTCTACAGCAACAAATTCTTTAATCTGATCCACATTCAAACCATCTCCACCATTTTCGTCTAAAGCTCCGGCACGCGGCGCGGGGATCAGGTTTACAATAATCATCGCAGCAGCCACCACCCCAGCGGCGGCAAGAGGCCAAGTCCAAATATGAAACACTTTCTGCTGTGGGCTGATGCTCACCGTTTCTTCATGCTCGGAATTTCTATTGTTAGAATTTTTCACTTTTATGAATCATCTAATGAAATAGCTCAAATGCTCCAGCTCCAATGCCAGATCGACATTGTTAACCGTCACATCAGCTGGAACCTCAAGCATGATAGGCGAAAAGTTTAAAATCCCCTGAATTCCACAGGCAACCAGCCGGTTGACCACCTCCTGAGCAAATCCAATCGGCACACATAAAATCACCAATTTTACATGATTTTTGACAATAAACGCCTCCATTTCCGAAACATGATACACCGGAATTTTCAACTCCCGCGCCCGCGCATCCTCCGGTTTAACATCGAATGCCGCGACCACCTCGAAGCCTTCTTTCTGAAATCCGTGATATCTCAGCAAGGCGGAACCTAAATTTCCCGCCCCCACCAAAATGACCGGCTGTAACTGCTCCCTACCCAGCGCCTCACGGATCGTGGTGATCAAGCCCGCCACCGGATAACCCAACCCACGAGTGCCGATTTGTCCGATGTAACCGAGATCCCGCCTGAGTTGCGCGGGCTTCACTCCTGCTGCCTTAGCGAGCGTGATCGAGCTAACCGTTTTCTGGCCGCTATCGCTGAGCTTTTGCAAACAACGATGATAGATCGAAAGCCGATATATCGCCTTTTTCGGAATATCCACCTTTTCGTTTCTTTCCGATTCAGGATCCACAAATTGATAATATCACAGGTTTTCTGGCTGCTGCAACAACACAGCAACCCGATTCAACAACATTCCAGCACCACCACCATCGACCACGCGGTGATCGAAAGTCAGCAACAACTCCGCTTCGGTCGCGGGGAGAAATGCCTCCACTTGTTCACTCCATACCGGCTTTTTACGTCCGGCCCCTATTCCGAGAATCAAGGTTTCATTAGGCAGAGGAATCGGAGTTCCAGTTGTTAGACCAAACGTTCCGAAATTTGTGACCGTTGCGATACCGCCGCGTGAATCGGCTTCGGTTAAACGGCGACGACGCGCACGATCCACCAGATCATCATACTCTGCAACCAGCTCGGAGAGGGTTTTCTGATCCACTTTTCGCATCGCAGGAACGACCACTCCGTCTTCCACCTGCACCGCGACGCCGATATCAAATGAACGTGGGTGAACCACTTTTTCACCGATCAAGTAACCAGCTGTCATCGGCTGCTCTTTCAGAGCAATGGCAAAAGCTCTCAATAAATAAAGCGTTAATCCGGGTTTCTTTACCTGCTCACGGCGATGTTGTAGTAAACGATCTAACAACACAGGAAGTCCTACCGTTGCCAGAGGCCTGGTCCAACTCCGGCGCATCGCATCGGCGACCGCGAGACGCATCGGAGAGGCTGGAGCGCTCGGCCAGGATTCAAGATAATCTAGAAATCTTTCCAAATCCTCCACCGTAACACGCCCACCTGCGCCCGTTCCTGCAATCGCCGAAATATCCGCCTCGCGCAGACCCATGTCGTTCATGCGAGCACGCATTCTTGGAGAAATGTAATGCGCACCCATCACTCCAGTCGGCACTGGTAAGCCCTTAACTGTCGGAACGATACTCGGATCTTCTTCGTAGGAATCTCCGTCCAACGCAAAGTGCAGGTTTTCTTCGCCGCTTTTGGTTTCTTGCGGCTGGCTATGGTTTTTCGCTTCCAACGTTTCCAGAGTGTCCACTCCGGTTCGAGCGATCTCTTCTTCGGTCACTTCTAACAGGCCGAGCAATGAGCCCACCGAGTAAGAAACACCTTCCACCGCACGAATTTCCGAAACCACCCCGTTACAAAGCGTGGTGATACCCATCGTCGCCTTGTTGGTTTCCACCTCGATGATTTCTTGGTCTGTCTTCACCTCGTCGCCGACTTTTATATCAAGACGGATAACCGTTGCCTCGGCGATGGACTCTCCGAGCTGTGGCATGAGTATGGGAACGATTGGCATGGCAGTTACTAAAAGGATAAAAGTTTACGAAGCGCTTCGGAAATCGACTCCGGAGTCGGGCGATGCGCCGCCCAAAGTTTTGGATGATAAGGCACTGGCGTATCGCGAGAATTGAGACGTTGCGGTGGTGCATCTAACAGATGAAAACCTTCTTCGGTCACACGTGAAACCACTTCCGCCGTGACACCGCCCCATGGGAAGGCCTCACCAACCGCGAGCAAGCGCCCTGTCCGTGCGACCGATGCCAGCACGGTATCAATATCTAACGGTTTTACCGAACGAAGATCGACGACTTCAATTTCCCAACCATCCTGTTGCAAACGATCCGCCGCGCGAACGGCCTCGTGCACCATCGCGCTGTAAGTCACCACCGTCGCATGTTTTCCGGGTCTCGCGATACGCGCTTGGCCAATAGGCAAATGTTCGCCTTTGATCGATTTTGCCTTCAACCAGCGATAAAGAAACTTGTGCTCACAATAGATCACTGGATCGTCCATTTTCACGGCATCGATCAACATGTGATAAGCATCAGAAACCGTCGCCGGAGTGACCACAACCAAGCCGGGATACTGGGCATACAAGCCTTCCATGCTCTGGCTATGAAATGGCCCGGAACCTGGAGTGCCGCCGGAGGGAAGTCGAACCGTGATCGGTATCGGCATTCCGGTGCGGTAGTAATGCGTCGCCGCTTGGTTGACGATTTGGTTGAACGCGATCGACGAGAAATCCGCAAACTGCATTTCAATAATCGGCCTCATGCCTTCGATGGCCGCACCGACGGCGAGACCGATCATCGCGTCTTCCGAGATCGGACTGTCAAAAACGCGGTTCGGATAAGCTTCCGCCAAGCCCTTGGTCGCTTTGAACGCACCTCCGAAACTAGCGATATCCTGTCCGTAGAGAAAAACTCGATCATCCTCACGGAGGAGATCCTCCTGAGCTTCGCGAATCGCATCAATATAGGTTACACTCACGATGGAATATAGGGAAAGGTTGTGGAAAGAGCAGACCAATTTTCCAGATAAGGATCCGGCAGAGCTTCTTGCTGCGCTTGCGCAACGGCTCGTTGAACTTCTTCAGAAAACTCCTCACGCCATGCTTCGATTTCAGCTTGGCTGGCATATCCGCCTTGGACCAACTGCTCGATAGCGATCTCGATGCAATCGCGACCATAATATCCGGCGCGTGCCGAATCGGGAACGTAAGCGCCGTCATCATGTTCGCCGTGGCCGGACAAGCGCAGCAAATGCGCCACCACCATTTGCGGGCCTTTTCCAAGACGCGCTTGTTTGACCGCCTCGCCGATCACAGAGGCGCAGGCCATCAGATCCGTGCCATCGACAGAGTATCCGCCCACGCCGTATCCCCTCGCCCGCTCGACCAAATCGCCACAGGCAAACTGGCGATTGTTGGGTGTCGAGTAAGCAAATTGATTGTTGGCAATCACCACCACCATCGGAAGTTTTTCCACGGCTGCCATGTTTAGACCTTCGTGAAATGCACCAGTCGATGTCGCACCATCGCCGACACAGGTTGCGCCCACGCAACCGTCCAATGTTCCTTTGAGCCGCTTTGCAAAAAGCATGCCTGCAATCAGCGGCACCTGCGCACCTAGATGAGAAATCATCGCCGGCATGCCTTTATGAGGCCGACCCCGGTGAATATTTCCGTCCCGCACTTTCATCGGCCCCTCGACCGATCCCAGATACGTCCGCGTACAATCGATTAAAGGTTCCCCAAAAGCCGTCCGACCCGCCTGATCTCGGATCAAGGGAGCAAAACAATCTTTCCCCTGAATCAGCGCTGTTCCTAAACAACCACTGACCGCTTCTTGTCCTTTTCCGAGATACACCCCGCCGACGATTTTTCCCGCCTTATATAGACTGGAGAGCTTATTTTCCAAGATCCTAGCTTTGAGCATGGAGCGGAAAGCCGAGCGCAAAAATTCGCCATCGAGAGAAATCATTGCTTCAAAAGGTTTTGTTTCCACATCAGCCACGCGTGAGACTAAACCGACTCTTCCGAATCGTGCAACCGCTTTCCTTTTGGGATTCTTTATCCGCGTTTAGCCTGTGTCAGGCGACAGGTCATTGCGGGGCTAGCTGATCGTGGAACAGGATGAGTTCATCGGTATAGATTTTAGCTCCCTCCTCGGAGAGGTGGGCCTTGTCAAAGAAGTAGTCCGGGTTCGCATATTCCGGCTTATTTTCATCATACATGAAGACCGTGCCGTATCCATCTATCAGTTGCTCAAGTCGCGGGATGAAGCCTGAGGTGACTTTTCTAAAGTTGGGCGGGATGGCGATGATGAGACGGATATGGTTTTTCCTACAAAGATCCTTGAAGGCATTGAACGCTTCAAGCTTGTAGGCCAGCTCACCCACGGATGAATAGGTGGAAATGTTTGGATTGTATTTTCTGTCGAATGTCGCCTTCTGGCGGAAAATTGGCATCGAGCCGCACGGCAGAATCTTATAGTTGCCGCTTAACTGGTGCTGACCAAACTTGAAATTCGATTGGTTCAACTGGCTCAGCACCAAGAACTCACTGATGATGGGTTTCATTTTTCCGCGCCTCACCATTTCATCCCTCACGTCTTTATAGCAGACGAGGGGATACAACCTATCGAAGCGAAACTTGAGGCTTTTGCTAGAGGATAGCTCGTCGCTGTCATCCACTACGAGGATCACGGTTTTCGGTTTCTGGTTGCCCTTGGTCTCAAGGGTTTGGCGCAGCACGTATTCATGGAAAGTTATGTCCGATCCCGGATACGCGAGATTGTATGCCGAAGGCCCCCCAGAGTCAGCGAACCGCTGAGCGATCACGCATTGCGCCCCACGTGAGGATCCAAAGATCAGCACGTCAGCCTTGATCTGTCCTTCGAGGACTCGTTCCAAGCGCCGATCGACTTCGCGTGCAGGCGATGTGTTTCGGATGACGATGAATGCCTTGTCAAACAGCAGGAAGAATGTCGTGAACATCGCCAATCTGATTAGGAACCTCTTCATAACTTAAAATTGGAAATAGATAAAGTGCTGCTCCACGCCGGAAAGCACCAAGATGCAGGCAATCAGCATAGCATAGAACAACCATCTCAGAGGCGTATACCACTTGGTCCCGAATGCCTCCAGCGCGTATTGGCTTTCGCGGCCGATCCATTCGACGATCATGCAGAATGCGATGAAGAAAATCGTGAGGTATGCTGACCCTTGCAAACGAGGGGATTCGAACAGGCTGACATTGTAGATCCCCTTGATGGTGTTGACCGCATGGTTCATGTCGTTAGCTCGGAAGAAAATCCAGCCGAAGACGGTCATCAGAAATGTCGAAGTCATCGCGAGCACTTCGCGGATGGATGGCCAAGTCTTTCCTTGGGCAACAATTTCTAAGTGGTTGCGATTCCGATTTAAGAGCATCAGCGGTATGAAGTAGAACGCGTTGAGCGCGCCCCAGACGAGAAAAGTCCAGTTGGCACCGTGCCAAAAACCGCTGACGAGGAAGATGATAAAGGTATTCCTAATCTTCATGGCGGTGCCGCCCTTGCTTCCACCCAGCGGAATGTAGAGGTAGTCGCGAAACCAAGTGGTGAGTGAGATATGCCACCTCCTCCAGAATTCAGCGATGTCACGTGAGAAATACGGAAAGGCAAAATTCCTCAACAACTCGATGCCGAACAACCGTGAGGTGCCCAGTGCGATATCGGAATACCCGGAGAAATCGCAATAGATCTGGAACGTGAAAAAGATAGCACCCAGGAACAGGGCGCTGCCAGGGTAAACCGTGCCAGCGGCCGAGCCGTTAAAATAAAGATTCGCCCATTCAGCGCAACCGTCGGCCACAACGACCTTTTTGAACAAACCCCAGAGGATCTGACGCAGGCCATCCACAGACTTCGAGTAATCGAAAACCCGCTCGCGTTTCAATTGCGGCAGAAGGTGGGTGGCACGCTCGATTGGGCCCGCCACTAACAGAGGAAAAT
>CAMCYT010000081.1 GCA_945885485.1 Prosthecobacter debontii | reverse complement strand
AGCACGTCTTGCTTCTGCTCGAAATTTCTTTTCGCCTCTTGAAACTCCCGAGTATCAATACTGCGTTCAAGAGCTTCTTTTTTGGTTTCGTCTTTTTTTAGTTTAGTCTTCGCAAGACGTTCTTTGGTCATATCAAGTGTTCCTTGTTGTCTCGTGCGCAAATTAACAACACCTTCATCCAACTGTACTTTCATGGAATTCAACACCTGCTCGCTGGCAAGAATTGTGGGATGCTTGTTTCCATATCCATTCGCTTTAAGACCATCAATATCGCGCCTTATTTTGAGATAATCTGGGTACAAAATCCTAATGACATTATCGGGAATATCCAAGCCCGATACATAAACTAACAATTCCTCCGCATCTAATTGCTCTATACTCTTAATTTGCGATTCTATTTTTGACACCTCACTCTCAAGTTGAGTGAATTCTTTAAGCGCAAAAATAGCGACATCATCTTGATTTAATCCACTCTGATTTGATGTGGTTCGATCTGCATAATAGATGAGATCGTTGACACGGCTTAACGTCGTTAGTTCTTTGTATGCTTCTTGGGTCTCTTCCTCTTGAATCTTAACAGCCCTGTCCAATTCATTAATCCCTTTATTTAGGGATTCATTTTCGAGTTCAGAGCGATAATCTTTATAGGCCTCTGCAACCTCTACCGCTATATCCCTCGCGTTTTCTTTATCTGTGTGCCGAGCCGTGATGGAAATTAAATCTGTCCCCCGTTTATTTTCAGTCCTGACGATACCTTTAAGCATGGGTAGAGCCTGTTCAGGCCTTACTTCCCATTTATTGGCAAGCTCAAGCTTCTTGATTACTCGATTCAGTGAGTTCGTACTCTTGATGACCTCATACTCATTTCCAAAAAACTGAGGTGTCATGATTGCCATTCGATTACTCATCCCGCCATCTAGAGACTCGAAGGCTTTGCCTCGTGGCTTAACCTGAATTAGAGCTGTACTCTCATATTTCTCAGGCATTACATACGTGATGACTGATGCTGTCATGAAAACGAGCGCAAGCGTGAGGAGAATAATTCCGTAACGGTTTTTAATTACCTGCCAGTAATCAATGGCATGAAGGGAAGCTTCGTTTTGCTGTTCTGAGAGATTCATTAAGTTAGTCAGAGATAATAGAGGGATATAAGAAAATTTAATCCGAACAAAAAGCTCTTGCAAGTATTGTTATTGCAAGAGCTTAAAATTTTAAGGTTGGCATATCACCTAACCAAATATCAAAAATTAAAAATTTGCTTTGAGTCCGACACTGATGCGATTGCGATCATAACTACGATTCGGAATATCGGAATCAGCATTTGTAAAGTTATAGGATATAGTTCCGTCCAAATACTCGGTAATTTCGAGAGTGGCACCGATATTGGCATTAAACAGCGTCTCTTCACGGTCACCAACTGAGGAACCACCGGGAACCGTGCGACCTTCTTCATAAGATGTGCTGATAAAGTTGATATCGCTGAAGAGAGCCAATTTCTGAGAAACTCGGTAGTTAGCTTGGGTTCCAACGCGAAGTGTTAAACGGCTATCGAACTCAGCCAAGGCAGGCAAACTCACCACTGTGTCGTAAACTTCCGCGCCGTAGCGAAGAAAGGCACTGACAGTGAATTGCTCGTTTACTTGAGTGCGAAGTGTGAGCTCCATGTATGGGGTGGTAGTGTCGTTACCGTCTACACTATCGACTTGGCGAATCTGTGCCCCGGCATTACCAATCAAAATGGTATTTGGAGTAAAGCGATGCTCGGCTCCGAGTAACAAGTAGGTATCGGTTGAGTCGCTTGCATTCCCGTCAGCTGTAGTTTGAGCATAACGAATCGATGTTGTTCCAACGGTTTGCGCTGAAAGCACGTATCTGAATTGATTGTGGAGCGTCCATGTTAAGCGATCCGCATCAGGAGTATTAGCGTAATCCAGCATGGTGACCTGCAGACCCGTGTTAGTTGCAAGTCTTTCGGACCAGCGATAGCCAAGGGAGTTATTGATGTCCCAATAAATGTATTCACTGGCTTGGCGGTTGGTTGCAACTCCATAGGAATAATCTGGCTCCAACTCATACGAAACGTAGTTGCTGCTAACCAAACGAAGTCTTTCATCAAAGCTGTGGGTGAGATTCACACCGAGCTGCATTTGACCGTAAGCGTCATCCGAACCTGCAGCCACAGGCTCATCCAAATAATAGAGAACCCCGAGTTTCGCGTAAACATCCCAGACAGTTTGAGGAGAGCCGCTAATATATTTCATATCAACGTATGAGTTGACCGAAAAAGTTTCATCATCCGGAGATAATGTCGCGGGAGTCGTATTATCATCCCAGATCGTATTCATGCCAACTCCCCACTTGATAGGCAAGCTTTCTTCGGAATCGTTAGGAAAGTAGTAGAGTCCCTTGCCTTGCGCAGAAAAAGCAGCCAAGATAGATAGTAAGCTGATGGTGTAAGATAATTTCATGAATTGTTAAATAAATTTGGGGGAATAGTAAATAGAGTCTTAGAAATTGTTTAAAATACTAGGATGCGGTAATTGGTGGAAGAGAAGCACGCACACCAGTTGCACCCGCAGCGTTCGCAATGCCAGCAACCCGAACTGCAACACCTTTTAGATTAGCAATAGTTGATGCGCTTAAACCACTTTGACTAATTCCAGCTTCGATAGCGCTTAACTGACCTGGAGCAGTCCAACTTGCAACTTGAACTAAAAGATTTTGTATTGCACTATTAGAACCAGGTGCGTTCAACCCGGCAGCGACGATAGCACCCGCTAATTCGGGAAAGGATCCAATCTGCGTACTAACTGCAGCCTTAATCGCTTCCTCATCACCCGTAGCGATGGCGTCGGTCACTGCTTTGATAGCCGCTGCTTTTTGCTCTGCAGTAAATGCGGCATTGGCCGATGCGAAGCCGAATACGAAGACGGCGGCGATGAGTTTAAGAAACGTTTTCATAATTTTTAGGACAGAGTTTGGTGATTTTTTTAGAATATTGTAAATGGAGCGGGCAGCGGGAATCGAACCCGCATGTCTAACTTGGAAGGATAGCGCTTTACCACTAAGCTATGCCCGCTTGGTTATGCGATCGAATCCTCTCATTTACGGCATATCAATCAAGTATTTTTTACGTTTTTCTTAACTATGTTGCAGGCGGGCAGAAAAACCTTACCTATAAAAAATAAGACTTTCCTTCCCTACAATCCGCCAGATCGAGCTAAAAATATGACTTTGAGTCCGAATTTTTCAGCAAGCAACTCTCCCAGCGCCATCACGCCAAAGGTTTCCGTGGCGTAATGACCGGCGTAAAAAACATTCATTTTCCGCTCTTCCGCCTCGATGAAACTCCAATGCGGACCCTCGCCGGTGACGAAGCTGTCGATTCCGAGTTCGGCAATTTTTGCGACTTCTGAGCCAGCGCCGCCGGTCATCACCGCGACTTTTCTAGGCGCTACGCTACCGCAAGCGCAGCTCTGAAGAGGCCGACCCACCGCGTTTTCGATGGCTTTATGGAGTTCATCTCGCGAACCGTCCCATTCCCCAACGACAGCGGTGGCGAAGCCGTCCTTGGGCAAAATCGGTTGGATTAATTTCAAGCCAATCGCTCGGGCGAGCAGGATGTTGTTGCCGATTTCAGGATGGAAATCCAAGGGTAAATGCGAGGAATAAATCGCGAGATTCCCATCGATCGCTGCTTTGAGTTTTTGAAAATAAGGGCCCGTGATTTTTTGAGCTCCCTGCCAAAACATGCCGTGATGCACTAATAGAAGTCCGCCATCTTTCGCTGCTTCTTCAATCACCGCGAGCGAGGCATCGACTGCAGAAATCACTCGGTGCACCGCGCCATTATTTTCTAACTGAAGGCCATTAAAAGCACCCGGATAATCCTTAATTTCCGAGGTTTTTAATTCACGATCCAAAAACGTCACGATCTCTTGCAGGTCAGCCATGCATGACTCTTAGCCTTTCCTGCTCCAGATGACAACGCCTGACATGAAATCCACTTCGCGACCTTCGATGAAATCGACGAGGTCTTTTGAAAGTTCAGCCTGCCATGAAATTTCTGTGCCTTGCCATGGGATTGTGAGCTTCGCAGCATGCAGTGCCTGGCGCGGGAGCAACAAACGTTTTGCCAGAGATTCGTTCCAATCCTGCGCCATCCATTCGAGATACTCACTGCCATCGCCCGAATAAATTTTATCACCGACGATAGCAAATCCAGAAAACGCAAGGTGCACACGGATCTGATGCATCCGCCCAGTTTTCGGGAAACAACGCACCAAACTAAATGGCCGACCGTCGCGTTCGAATCGGTTCGCCACTGAAAATCCCGTGGTGCAATCTTTCCCCGATGGATCGACCACTTGCCGCACCCAGATATCACTCGGCCCGAGTTCGCCGGCGCGGCAGATCGGCGCATCGCATTCCCAGCGATCCTGCTCCGGCCAGCCGGATACGATGGCGAGATATTCTTTTTTTGCCTCGCGTCGCTCGAAAATCATCCCGAGCTCACGCGCTGCTGAAGTATGTTTGGCGCAGAGAACCAAGCCGCTCGTCTCTCGATCCAATCGCGTGATGATTCCCAAACAAGCGCCGTTCTCCATCTCATAGGCGTAGAGATTTTCTAAACCACCTAACAGAGTTGGCTCGGGTTTTTGATTTGCCGGATGAACGATGAGCGGCGCGGGTTTGTCCACGACCACCCAATCATCGCTCTCATCAATCACCCGAAAATCCGGTATCACCTGAAGTGCCATCGCGTTTCTTTATGTCGATTTTAGAATTTGGAACCACGAAAAACACCAAAAGCACGAAAAAATCAGGATGAAACGGTTATGATAATTGCATCAAAGAATGCTGTCCATGAACCCATGAGAATCTTTTTCCTTTCGTGATTTTCGTGATTAAAAAATAGGTTTCGGTTTTATCCACTCAAATAAAAAAGCACGCCGGAAACCCGTCTTGAAAAAACAGGTTTCCGGCGATGATCAAAAATACGTGTGGTTCACACACCCTAGTGGACTAGGACTTGTAGCGGAGACGCTTTTTATGGCGGTTCTGCTTCATGCGCTTTTTGCGCTTGTGCTTGTTGATCTTTGTTTTACGGCGTTTCTTAATAGAGCCCATGGTATTATACGGGGTTGGTGTTCAATGAAAATTAGAGGACAAGTTTGTTGAGAGGATATTCGATAATCCCCTCTGCCCCAAGGTTCTTGAGGTCGGGGATCATGTCTCGAACGAGAATCTCGTCAATCACGGTTTCTACCGCAACCCAGCCATCTTCCGAAAGGGGCGAAATCGTTGGGCGGCGTAGCGATGGCAATTTGGCGAGCATTTCATCGAGACGATTTGCTGGAAGGTTCATTTTAAGGCCGACCTTGTCGCGAGCGCACAAAGCGGATTTGAGCAGCATGGTGATGCGCTCCATTTTCTCGCGTTTCCACGGATCGGCTGCTGCGGCTTGGCTGGAGTAGAAATGCGGGAAAGAAGTGAGCAAGGTGTCAACGATACGAAGGCGATTCGCTTTCAGGGACGATCCGGTCTCGGTGACATCGACGATGGCATCGACCAAATCAGGCACTTTCACTTCGGTTGCGCCCCAGGAAAATTCCACTTCGGCTTTGATTCCGAGTTTATCGAGATAGCGCTGGGTGATTCCCACGCCTTCGGTGGCGATGCGTTTTCCTTCGAGATCCTGAGGTTTTTGGATCGGAGAATCTTCTGGCACCACCAATACCCAACGGGTCGGGTGAGTCGTGGCGCGCGAGTAAGGAAGTTCAGCGAAATCGACGAGATCCGCACCGCCTTCGGAAGCCCAGTCCAAACCGGTGATTCCGCAATCGATGAAACCTTGTCCCAAATAACGGCCGATTTCCTGAGCACGGATCAGATAAATATCGAGCTCCGAATCATTCGATGCCGGACGATACCCACGCGACGAAACGTAAATTTCATAGCCGGCCTTGGCGAAGAGCTCGATTGTCGGCTCTAGCAGGCTACCTTTCGGAATCGCGATTTTAAGACTGTTGGACATGCTGAAAAAACTCACGGTAACGCGAGGGGCGGCGTTTTTAACCGTGAAATCTCAGGAATCAAGCCAAGTTTCAGGAAAAATGCTCTCAAAGTAACTATAACCCTCCACTATGCTCTGTTTGTGAGGTGATTGGAATGCGATCAGGCTCTTTTCGTGGCCACCGCCGCCCGCCACCTCGAGTTTTTCGGCGATCAAACGCAGGAGCGTCATCATTTTGGTATTCTCCTATTAGGCCAGCAGATTGATCTGCAGGTCCAAATGGCTACGCCGTTCCGCCACGCGAGCCTGCCGGTTGCCGGAGATCAGCAGGAAAACGGAAAGAAAGATCGCCTCCAGCGAAACGACAAGGGTCAGTAAAGAAAAGGGGAAACGGATCCCACGGTTTCTCAAACATCACTGTGTCGACCGACATCCAAACAATGAAACCGATCGCGTTGATCCAAAGGAAGGTTATCGAGCCGCAGACCCGGTTGATCTCCGTGGCAATCTGATCGCCAAAAGATTCATCCTGCTGCGCGGCCTTCTCCAAGTGCTTGATCGTCCGAACGTTTTCGGCGGTGAGATCTTCCACAATCTGCAGCGGAGGGGATGTTTTGGGAATGAGGTCCGAGTCACTCATGGAAACATTCTAATGCGTATACGGAGCGCAGAGAAAGAACGAGTTCTATTAAAGTGTTAGGGATTTAGCATTAGTCGAGAGGAATCTAATTCCGTTTCAGGACTATGATTTGGGTTTTCCAACCTACTGGATTTTTCGCCCCGAAGCCTCCTGCCTCGATGAAAAGGTAGTCGGTGTTGGCTATGGTTTTCAGGGTTATTTTATGGGCGACGTTTTGATCCATATCTAACAACACATCGCCTGACCAGATCCAACGTGGATCTTGAGTAAACCCATCCTCTTGCAAAGTGATCTTTTGGAACGGGGTGCGGCCGATGGTGGCTTTCGCTGCGGGATCGAACTCTTCGATTTTTGCCACTTGTGAGATGACGCTCCACGATCCGGAGGCTTTTGGATTGGCGACAAACTTACCATCGTATTTGAATTTTCCTTCGTTTGGATCTTCTGCATCTTTGGAAGGGTCCTGCAAATCCTGCCATGCGGTGCAGAGCATAGGAATGAAAGATGCGGCTCTACGCAGAACTTCAGCATCAAGTGAGGGAAGTTTTCTTTCTTCCAACCACATGCTGAAAATACCTTGTGCGGCAGGAGGCATTTGAACGATGGCGCGGTCGCCATAACGCATGAAGGTGATGGCGGAAATCGTGACGGGACCTTTTGCGAATTCTTGGACGAATTCCGGAGTGATCCAACCGCCTTGGATGGTATCGCCTGCGCGACGGCCCAAGCCTTCTTTGGATTCCACGAGAGCTTTGCCATTCACAAAAATTTTGAATCCATCACCCGCACCCACACCCTGACCACGATTTGCGCGAAGGCGGTAGATGTGGCCGGGTTTCATGGCAGGGAATTCAAATTTACCATTCAAAAGCAGGACTTCTTTATCCCAGAGGGTGCGCGGAGTTTCATTCCAATGATTGCGATCCGCTTTGGAATTATCCGTCAACTCGCCTTTATACTGACCAAACGGTGGTAGGCCTTTTTTCCAACCGGCTTTCGCTGCATCGAATTCTGGAGCAACCCAATTCTCCATGCCTTTCGGAAGTGTGACCGGACGATAGCGCCACGGGGTTTTATCGTAAGCGAGTTCTTCCGCAGGATCGAAGGTGTGATAATTCCATTCCACATTTTTAAGATCGGGACCGAACGGTTTCCAATCGTATTCTTTGATTCCAACCTTGTTGTAGAGCGACACGAGGCCGTCGATGGAATTCGTGACCGTGCCATTTTGAGTGGGCTTATCGAGTTCACTGAAAATCTTGCGGCGGTTTTGCCCGATATATTGATAGATAAGTTTCTCTCTGATGAGAGGGATAATCACTTTTTTCAGATCGGGGCCGAATTGATCGGGATCAGCAGAGAGGAATACCTCGTCGTGCGGCAGTGGCGAATTAGGAAATTGTTTTTTCGAAACCTCATAGAGCATATCGTATCCACCGGGAACACCTGAAAGAGCTTCGGCCAGACGACCCAATGTTTCGGTGCGGTGACCTGTTAGATCCTGACCACCTTCCCAACGGACCGGAGCGCTGTATTTCTCGTATGCGCTACCCATGGCTTTGAGCGCGACGACGCGGACTTTCTCGTCGGCAGCAGCAAGTTTTTCCCTCAAGAGACCGAGCGGTCCGCCTGTCGTGCTTTGGCGAGGAGTGGTTTGGAATAACTCGCCCATGGGCGGCAGGACTTTTTCGTAACAACGGGGATCGGTCGCAACCTGAGCCAATGTCATGAGCGCGCCGTTCTGCAGCCATTGCTCGGAATGCTTGAGGTAGGGAACGATCACATCCACGTGCGGGACGATCATGTCAGGCGTGCCTTTTTGAATGAGAGAAAAACAAGCGTCTTTCACGAACCAGGATTCCTTGTCGTCTTTGAGGCGTTCGATCGCAAGGTCGAAGAGGAGTTTCGACCAATCCGTCGTAGGATCGAAAGCTTTGGTCGCAGCACGGAAACCGACATTGCGGACACGTGGATCGCTGTGTTTCGCAAATTCTTCTAACAATTTCGGACGAACCTCATACGCAGGCTTGGGAAACATATAGTCAGCGGTAAGACCGGCGGCGACTAGAGATACCATGTTGCGAATCAGATATTCCGGATGTGAAACGTATTGGCGGATCTCATCATCGGTGAGAGGTTTTTGATTCAAACGAATGATGAGGGGCTTAGAGGAATCTTTTGCCAGCGTTTCACCTGCTATGTCCAGCTTTTTGCCTGGTTCACCAGGAACAGGATCCATGGAGAGGAAAATATCATCTGCCTCGGTCCCCCATGGGCGAGTGGGAAGTTGATACAGTTTGGAAAACTTGGATGGTGGTGCACCAGTGATGCGAAGGGTTTTGCGCGGGATGGTGTAGGAAATAGCGTAGCAATTGCCCCACTCGACATTTTCGTATCCAGCACCGCCGAGAATAGTAAACGATCCATCAAAGCGACGTGACATTTCATAATGCCATTTGCGGTTATCCATGAACTCACGGTATTGCTTCGGCTCCTTCTCATACTTCAGACCCATCGAAGCACTGCGCCAAATTTCACCGATGCCGCCACCTGTATGACCGTGAAGCATGAAAGTGGTGGTGTAGAAACTGGTCTTCGCACAGTTATCGCGTGCTTTCGCATAGATCGATTTTTCACCCTCGGGTGTGAGCGATGCGGCGGCGGCCATGGCGAAAGCGAGTTTGCCGTGTTTGCCGTTATCGACAAAAGATGTCTCCGGCCTATCGTCGCCGTAAGGGTTGATGCCGCGACCTGCGTAGCGGAAAAAGTGAGTCATCGTGCGGTTAAGTAAACTCTCGTTGACGTTCACGCCGCATTGTTTCGCGAGAAGAAGAAAGGTAACGACATGGGTTCCACCGGCGTTGAGGTGACCGTTGCCGTAGCCAAGTTTAACCACACCACTGCGGCCAGCCCATGCATCGAGATATTCGCCTTTTGCCGCTGCATCGACCAACTCTTGAATGATGGGCAGTGTTTCAGGATCACCTGTGCGTA
Organism: Prosthecobacter debontii; assembly: GCA_945885485.1. Lineage (GTDB taxonomy): Bacteria > Verrucomicrobiota > Verrucomicrobiia > Verrucomicrobiales > Akkermansiaceae > Luteolibacter. Next base: position 530 of record CAMCYT010000081.1, on the reverse strand, counting down.
GATAGTATTCGCAAATTGCAAGTCCGCCATATCCGATGTGCCATGCGTAACCAGATTGTTTTTTACCTTTCATTCCGTGCACCCATTCTTTCACGGGAGCGAGATCCTTTTCCTCACCGGTGGAAAGCAGAAACAACATTCCAAAATCGGCGAAACCTTTATTAGAACCTGGCTTAGCAAGATAGTCGGCCATATTTCTAACAATTTTATCAGACTTCGGGCAATTCAGCGGCCAGGTTTTACTGTAAGCACCGAGCACCGGAATTTTGACGATGACTTCTTTGCCAGCTGCCTTGTCGTCATCTTTGAGCATGAATTTCAGAACACCATCTGAGGATTCCGCTTTTTCAATGATTTGGCCGAGTTGGATACGGGGGTCGATGTCTTTGAGTTTCTCGCCGTTGATCGATTCGATGATCTGACCTACTTTAAAGGCTCCGGTAGCATCGGCGGGAGAGCCTGGCTCGGCCGCACCTGCAGGATTTTTTGGATCCATATCGCCGACCTTCATCGTGAAAGCGGGTTGATGC
>CAMCYT010000080.1 GCA_945885485.1 Prosthecobacter debontii | reverse complement strand
TGGAAAAACAAGGCACTCGCTTGCTGATCGCGACCGAAAGACTTGATCACCAAAACCTCAACCATCTCATTCGTATCTGGGGAAATCCTCAGCCCGTCCTGAATGATTTGATTCGTTTCCTCAATCAACCCTGAATCCTGCCGTGTCTCTACTAACCAAAGATTACGACTACCATTTGCCCGAGGAACTGATCGCTTCCCGCCCGCTTCCGAATCGATCCTCCTCGCGGATGTTGGTGATCCATCGTGAAAGCGGACGTATCGAACATCGCCTGTTTTCGGATTTCGAAAGTTATCTAAAAACTGAAGACCTGATCATCCTCAACAACACCCGCGTGATTCCAGCACGCGTGTTTTCCGACGACGGTAAAATCGAACTGCTCTGCCTCGATCAACTTTCCCCAACCTTATGGCGCTGCCTCGCTAAGCCAGGCAAACGCATGAAGTTAGGTCGGACTCTCAGCGTCGGAAACATAAAGGGAACCGTCACTGAAGTTTTTGAAAATGGCGACCGCTTGATTGAATGGCAGCAGCCCATCGATATCCATCAACATGGTCACCTCGCCCTGCCGCATTATATGGGACGTGATGATGAAGAGATGGATCAAGAACGCTATCAAACCGTCTTCGCCAAAGAAGAAGGCGCCATCGCCGCACCAACCGCAGGCCTGCACTTTACCCCTGAAATTATGGAGCGCGTTCCTCATGAGTTCATCACCCTCCATGTCGGTGTCGGAACGTTCAGGCCAGTGAGCGTGGATCACATCGGAGAACACGTGATGCACTCAGAAAAATATCACGTCACTGAAGAAACCATTCGCAACATCAATTGCGCCAAACGCACAATTGCGGTCGGCACCACAGTCACTCGCGTCTTGGAATCCATTGCCGACACATCATCTGATATTCGCATTTCAAAATCCGGACCTCTCTCGGGAGAAACCAATATTTTTCTCCATCCTCCTTATCAGTTCAAAGCAGTCGATACCCTTTTAACCAATTTTCACCTCCCCAAATCCACTTTGATCATGCTCGTCTCCGCCTTCGCAGGACGCGAACTCACACTCGAAGCCTACCGCCAAGCCGTCGCTGAAAAATACCGTTTCTATTCTTATGGCGACTGCATGTTGATTCTATGATTATGCCCTGACACCATTTTCACCATGCCACACCCACTAACAACCGTATCCGTGAAACGCGAGCTCAGTGATTTGAGACTCGCATTCGGTGTGCTGCGTGAACCCTTTGCTTGGTTGGTTCTACTCGCGGGGCTTGTAGGGACCCTGTTGGTCTTTGCGGGGATCGTCTGGCTGGCTTGGTGGCTGATCGGCGGACTTGACTGGCTAAACCAAGGATGGTTGGCCAAAACTAGTTGGGATGATTGGATGTTCCGCGGAGTGGGATCGCTCCTGGTGCTCGTGGTTGGATGGTTCACCTTTCCACTCATCGTCACCGCTATGTGCGGTGTGTTTCTTGAACCACTGGCAGATCGGATAGAACTTCGCCACTACCCATTGGCCCCCGTCCCGCGCAAAGTTCCGTTAGGCGAGCAGATTCATTCCTCGCTGCGTGTATTGATACGCGGGATAGGTTGGAACCTGCTGGCACTTCCGTTTTATTTCATTCCGGTGCTGAATGTGGTGGTTTACGTATTGCTCAATTCTTTCCTGCTTTCCCGCGAATATTTTCAAGTGGTAGCCGTGCGTCATGTTTCGTTAGCTGTAGCCAAGAATCTCTATCGAGCCCATCGCAAAGAGATGCTACGCGGAGGATTGACCCTTGCACTCCTCTTCGTCATCCCAGGAGTCAATCTTTGTGCCCCACTTCTCGCAACGGCTTGGATGGTACACCGCGTTTGGCTCCGCGAAGGTTCGCCGCTCCGCGCCCGTTTTCATCCTGACACTGATAGTGTAGTCACTCCCTGATTTGCATGCATGAGAGATCATGCATAATGCTAGGAATTTGCTTTTTCACCTAGCGTGGAAAATACACTGGAGAGACGGCCTGGGAAGGGGTAAAAGGGGACAAATAAGTCCAATGTCCCAGAAAAGTGCTTCTAAACCACTAAAAATCGATCGTCACTACTCTCCCCCAGTCCGTAGGACACAACTCCCCCACCCCGCTGCGGGCTTTCTGCAGCAACGGACAATGATTGCGGTTTACGTTAGGAAAAATACTTTTCTTGAACACAATGAGAATGTCCCATGTATTGAGACGCATTACCCAAGCCCCACTCATGAAACTCATCTCCTGGAACGTCAATGGCATCCGTGCCGCGCTAAACAAAGGCCTAGCCGATTTTCTCAATACGGAAATGCCGGATATTTTCTGCATTCAAGAAACCAAAGCCCGCCCTGAACAAGTGGAACTCCCGCTCGAATTCGGTGCTTACAAAGGCTTTTGGAATTCCGCCGATAAACCCGGTTATTCTGGCACCGCGATTTTCACCAAGGAAACTCCACTCAATTGCTCGCTGGGCTTTGGCAGCGAACAACATGATAAAGAAGGTCGAGTCATCACTCTCGAATATCCCGATTTTTTCCTCGTCAATGTCTATACAGTTAACGCTCAAGACGAACTTCGGCGACTTGAATATCGGTTAGAGTGGGACGCAGCGTTTCGCCAACACTTGAATCAGCTAGCCTTGAAAAAACCTGTCATTTTCTGCGGCGACCTCAACGTCGCACACAACGAGATTGACCTAGCCCGTCCAGCTTCAAACCGAAAGAGCCCTGGATTCTCGGATGAAGAACGCGCTAGCTTCACAGAACTTCTACAGAGCGGATTCATTGACACCTTCCGACATCTGTATCCCGATAAAACAGAGGCTTACTCATGGTGGTCTTACCGTGGTGGCGCTCGCGAGCGGAACGTGGGATGGAGAATCGATTACTTCGGACTTTCACCAGAACTCGTTGGCCGACTCCATGATGCCACGATCCTTCCACACGTGATGGGATCAGATCATTGCCCGGTTACGATCACTTTGCGCTAAGCGCAGTAACAATAGAGGTCACATTTTCTCTCATCATCGCCTCGTAACTGTTCACACCACGTCCATCTGCAATTAACTCTCCACCGAGTTTGATACTGGTATCGCGCGTCAGACTGGTAAGAATTTTCGGATTGGATTCTCGCTCTGGAAAAATCGCGAAAACATTCTCATTTTTCAACGATTTCATGAGTTTCGAGAGTTCCTTCGCACTTGGCATTTGCTCACGATTCACTCCCTGCACAGCAAAAGATTCAAACCCGTATGCCTTGCAGAAATATTGAAAGGCCGAGTGTGCGGTCGCCAATTTTCTGTGATCTTTCGGAATCTTCAAAACCTCACGCTTCAACCACTTTTCTAACTCATCGAGCTGCGTGCGATAAGCTGCTGCATTTGCCTCAAACGCTTGACGCTCCGAGGGCAACTCTTTGGACAACTCCCCCGCGACCAGCGATGTCGCACGTCTGAATAAATCCACTGAATGCCACCAATGTGGATCCAACTCATGATCGTGGTCATGCTCGTGCTCCTCATGTTCACAGACTCCATGTAACGCAGGCAACATCCCTCCCACCTCAACGATACGAATATCCGCAGACAAAATGGAACGTAACTCAGGCAGATAACCTTCCAAGCCCATGCCGGATACAAAATAAACTTTAGCACCCACAACCGCCGCGACATCTTCGGTTCTCGGCTTGAAACTATGCGGATCGCCCTTCATTCCAATCAAATCCACCACCTCAATTTTATCACCACCTACCTGCTTCAATAGATCGCTAATCAAAGGATGCAACGACACCACTTTGAGTTCAGCGGCCGATGCCGTAACGCAAAACGCCACGTAACAAGCAAAGATCCATCTAAATTTCATCGCCGTCAACCTGCCATACAACCGCATTAATGCAAGTATTTTGCACTAAGCGAAATGCTTACGAAAGGGATTCGATGCTTTTTCCAACCCAACGGAGGTCATCGGACCATGCCCCGGAAGGATCAGGCAGTCGTCATCAAGTTGCTCAAAGCCCTTGCGCAACGTTGCCGCCGCCATCGTAAAATTCTCAGGCGATTTACAGCCACCCATCGACCCCGCAAAAATCGCATCACCCACAACCCACAAGGACTTTTTAAAACCCGTGATCCAATAACTCGCCGTCGGCACGCAATGCCCCGAAAGATCCAGCACCTGAATTCTGATTTTTCCGAACTGAAATTCACCTATCTGCAAAGCTTCCGACTCGGAAATGATTTTCATCCCTAACGCCTGAAGCGCCTCCACCCCACCCACGTGATCCTCATGTGCATGCGTAAGGAATACGACATCAGGCCGGAGGCCATTCAGTTCTGATAAAATATCTGCCCGATTCCAACCCGTATCAAACAATAGGGAAGCTCCTTCGTATTCTAACAACCAAGTATTCACCGACCAAGCACGATACGGCATGATTATTCTTTTCAAGCCAATCACTTCACTAACATCCGGCTGATATAACGGCAACCCAATCAATGCCTGAGTATCGAGATCCAACATAGTCGACAACTTTCCGAGCAAGACATCATCCCAATCACCATTTAGTACATGCTGCAATCTCCCTTCATCCATCCCCAAAGCCTGTGCGACTTCGGACAGGCTTCTACCCAAGCCACGGATCGCCTTATTCAAGACATCTGAAATTCCATCCTCAAGCTGGCTCATCTGGATTTCCCAAAGTTTCCCGACGTTTCTTTGCGCGCATACCCACGAATATAATCACGGCAACAAAGAACAAAAAGATCGAAGCAGCGATCCCAAGAAATATGAACAGCCGTTGGCTCGATTGATCTACCTGCTCATTGGTCACCATATCCTTCGGAATCACACCCTCTTCTTTGATGAAACGAATGACACCATCTCCGAGTTTCACGTCCGTCATGACTGACATCACTTTTCCAATTTCGGTATCACCCACTTGTTTCTCGACAATTCGGTATGGCGACATCAGTTCGATAAACCCTCTTGAAACATCGGCAGATGGAACATCAATATCACTCACCCGCAAAACCACTTCCTTGTTTAGCAGTCCTGGTGTGGTGATTAAAACACCATTCAAATAACGAGGATCTGAAAGCATCATTTCACTCTCACCTTCTTTCGCTAGACGAGGTTTACCATTCAACTTGAATGAAATATCAAAAGTCAGCTTCTCACTGGTGATTTCACGCGCCCTCATCATTCCGCGCATCTCTTTGAATGCACCATAAGTCGCGATAGCAAGATTCAATTCAGCCGTATTCAACTCCAATACAGCCGACTTACCCTCGGTAACGGTAATCCGAAAACGCTCGATTTTTTCAGCAAGCGCATTCAGCTCAGTCTCACGATTTTCAAGCGAATCTACCTCCAGCTTGACGGGCTTCTCCTCAGTGAACTTTACTATCTCATTGTATTGACGGAACAATACCACGATCGAAAAAACCACCAAAAACAGCACCACCAAAAGCGCCGTAATCAGAATCGCGCATCCTGCAAACGGGGATTTATCGCTAACTCCATTGGACTCAACAGCTTCACTACTCATAATATTTTAGGATTTCTTATCGTTATCCAATTCATCCTTTGGCTTTTCACTAGACTCATCGCCAACAACAGCATCGTCCGGCTGCGCCCATTCTTCATCTTCGGGCAACCCATGATGATAGGGATCATGATAATGTTCAGGATTATGATGATAATCGTCGTGCCAACCATGATCTCCATGCTCTTCCACATCCTCGTGATGATCGACATCATGCTTATTCTCCGCCGCATGCTCATCTTGAATCAACCATTGCTTGCGACGCTCTGCCAACTCTTCTTCTTCACGCTTCTTAGCTTCACGGTTCTTCTTACGATCAAACCACGCCAACCAAATGCAAATTTCATATAGGAACAACATTGGAAGTGCCATCAGGTTAAGCGTCATGATATCTGGCGTCGGCGTAATCACCGCAGCAGCCACATAAATTGCAAGAATTGCGTAAGAACGCGTCCTTGACATCGTCTCGTATGTCAACATTCCAAGTTTGACTAAAACCATCACGACGACGGGTAATTCAAAGGAGAGTCCGAAAAGTAAGGTGAATTGAATCGCAAAGGTAATATAATCTCCAATCCGCCAGTCATTCGAAACACCGAGATTGCCACTCCACTCGTAAAAGAACAGCAGCGCCCTTGGCAGTACAAAGAAATATGCAAAGCAAACACCACTCAAGAATAATCCAAACCCAATAGCCATAGCAGGCCAGAGCAATCGCCTTTCCTTCGCATGCAAGCCCGGCAAAACAAACTGCAACACAAACATCAGCAGCAACGGAAATGCCAAAACCATGCCAGCAAAAAATGCCAATTTCATTGATAGCATGAATGTCTCTGTTGGCTTCAACGCCGACATCATTCGAATGTTTGAGCCTGAGTTCACCTCAACATCAGGATTAGATTCTAACAAGGCATTCAGTTGTCTTACCATTTGATCATCGACCCCTAATTTTCTTACAAAGCCCGACTGCTTATCCTTGGGCATTGCCTTTATCGCCCTGAGCAAGGATACGCATTTCGCGTGAAATTCTAATTCCGGATTTTCTAAGTTTCGGAAAAAAACTTCTCGCTGCCCTTCATCCAACCCAACAACGATTTGCTCCACTTTTTTTGCCTCATTCCAAATCTCAACCGTCGGAACTTTGATACCCTTATGCGCATCACCATCTGGCATGCTTTCCTTTTGCTTCGTGTATAGCACTTTCTCGGCAGGCGCGCGCAGCATACTCATTAACTGGCCTTGGAAAGAGAAACAAATGACCATGGAAATCACCAACGTGATCACGATCCTCGTAATCATGACACGCAAATCCTCGAGATGTTCCAAAAATGGCTTCTCGTGGTCTGAATGAGCTTTTTCTCTGAACTCAAAAACTTTTTTCAGCAAATACATTAGATGCGCGCGAATTCAAATCCGTGAAGCCCTTCTCCGCAAGGTCAGACTGATCGAGATGCAATGAAATAAAGAAAATGACGCTTTTCTTTGACTCAGCGCTCTCAAATCTGAACTCTATATCCAACGGAATAATTTACCTTACCGTTCGCTAACTACCAAACAAATCAAACCATGAAAGCAAAAATCCTTACCATCGCCCTCGCCGCAGGTGCATTCGCCCTTGTAGCTTGCAAACCGAAAGCCGAAACGACGACCAAAGAAGAAGTCAAAGCTGAAGCCAAAGAAGTCGCTAATGCCGTCAGCGATGTTGTAGAAACTGCCACTGAGGAAGTTGAACCAGCGACAGAACCTACTCCTACTCCTGCTCCAGTAGAGCCTTAATGACCGAGCATAAGAATTCTTCCAAGCCCTAGCCTATCCATCGGATTCGCTAGGGCTTTTTTACACCAAAGAATCCAGCTTTTCCAAATAGGCGATACTATAAATTCCTGTGCCGTGCGAATCCGCCCAAAAAAGCTGGAGTCCGTATCCACCAACTTTTTCAAAACGTTTTAGCTCAAATGCTCGCGCTCCATACTCCACATTGGGTTTCTGCACGCGTCCCATCGCATCTGGCTCGCCTTGGCAATTAGCACACGGACAGGCGCGCCTCAGCATCGCTAGCGGAAAATACATCTCTCGCCCATCGCTCATTCGAACTGCGAGTTCTCCCCCAATCTGGCACACATATTCTATCTCTATCTTCATCTTATCCTAATTCCCCTGAAATTTTATAAGCTCGCCGGCCAAAAATCGCAGATCCTACGCGAACATGAGTCGCACCCTCCTCAATCGCCACCTCGAAATCCCCACTCATCCCCATGCTCAAATATGGAATCTCTATGCCAAAATCCTTTTGAATGTCATTACGCAGGATTCTCATTTCTGCAAACCAATGCCGCGCATCTTCAGGATGATCGACGGCTGGCGGAATCGTCATCAACCCCACCACATCAAGATGCTTAAAGATAGAGATCCCATGGATCTCCTCTCGCAACTCAGTTAAACTGAAACCTCCTTTGCTCTCCTCACCCGACTGATTGACTTGCAGGAAAATTTTTGGCCGAAGTCCTAAATCCATCGCTACCCCATCGATATAGTTGGCAAGCTTAAACGAATCCACCGCATGAATAAAATCAAACAATGGCAAAATTTTACGCACTTTATTACTCTGCACTCGACCTATAAAATGCCATTGAAGCTCGCTTGCTAACGCTTCGATTTTTGGCGCAGCCTCTTGCAATCGACTTTCCCCAAAAATACTCTGCCCCGCATCCACAGCCTCTTGAATATCAATCACCGGAAAAGTCTTAGAAACCGCGATCAGTTGAACCGATGTCGAATCTCGACTCACCCGCAGGCAAGCCGCATCGATCTTTTCACGAATTATTGTTAGGTTCTCGGAAATCTCTAACATCAGCGGATTCCACCGTCATTTTTTAAAATGCCTGCCATCTTTGCCTTGTCCGTCAGGCTAATGAGGTCCTTCATCACTTGAATTGCCTCACGCTTCTCTGGATTCATTCCTGACGGCCAGTCGGGAGTATCATCCAATCCCGCTGTCTCATCCACAGCACGACGCATAAAATCACCATTTTCCGCAGATGGATCGTAGGCTTTGATTGGCGTCGCCGTATTAATAGTGTCCAAATTAACTTTGTAGAATTTGAAATTTTTCACATCTTCCTTAGCTATCTTTTCAAATCGCTCACGGCGCTCAATATTACGTACTTTGCGTTGTTCTTCAGACTCAGCCAACTCACGTTTACGCTCGGCAATATTCAGAGAAATCTGGTTCTTCTTGATGCGATCTTTCGTTTTAAAAATGTCTTGAATTACATACTTAAAATCCTGACATTTTTCGATCCGCTCCTGACTGAGCTCTTTCAAACGAGGCAGGAACAAAGCACGCTTATCTTCAGGATGAAAATCCGCGGCTGGGCGGATTCGATCGTGCGGCAGAGCGTTATCCATATGCGCCTCTCCCACTTCCAAAGCATCCATAATACTAGGTATGACAATACTGGGAACAACCCCATCCATCTGCGTAGAAGAACCCGATGGTCTGTAAAATTTCTGAATTGTGACTTTTATAGTACCGGCCTTGTCTTTTGATGCAAACAACGGGAGCTGAGGACCAATATCCATCATCTGCTGAACCGTGCCTTTTCCAAACGTCGAAGACTCACCAATGACAATAGCGCGGTTATAATCCTGCAAGGCACCCGCTAGAATTTCACTAGCAGAGGCACTGCTCTTATCTGTCATAACAACCATAGGTCCTGTATAAATCGGCTTAGCATCAGCTGATTCTTTAACCTGAACTAGCCCCGTTGTACTCTTCACCTGCACCACGGGACCAGGTTGGATAAATAATCCAGTCATGCGACGAACTCCTTCAAGTGACCCGCCACCGTTATTACGTAGATCAAAAACTAAGCCGTCCATTTTTTCTTCAATCAAACGCTTGAGAATTTTACCAACATCATCTGCTGAGCTCACTGAACTTTCATCAAAATCTCCATAAAAAGAAGGCAATGAAATAACCCCAATTCTCTTGGTTTCACCTCCATCATTTTTAATTTCGATCAGTTCGCCACTTGCTTGTTCATCTTTTAACTCAACTTTACCTCGCTCTATTTTAATAATCTTCGTCTCACCCGCCGAACCACCTGCAGGCTCCACTTTCAAAGCCACAGTTGTGCCTTCTTTGCCACGAATCAAATCCACAACCTTATCGATCGACATGAACATGATGTCCGTCATGTCCGCTGGCTTGCCAGTGTTGACCGAATCCACACCCACAACCCTGTCGTTCAATTTAAGTGTTCCTTCTTTGTCGGCAGGACCACCGACAACAATACCTTTAATAATCGTTGCTCCATCCTCTTCTGCTTGAAGTAATGCACCAATTCCGACCAATTCATTCTTCATTCCGTCTCTGAAACGATTCGTCTCACGGAAACTCAAGTAATCAGTATGCGGATCGTGTGCAGCTGCCACCGCACTCAGAAAATAGTTCGCGATATCCTCATTATCTACATCTTGAATACTCGCTTGTAACCGCTTGTAACGCAGAGAGATTTTTTTCTTCGGATCGAGATTGTCCGCGCCTGGATCGTTTTTTCCCTGCTCTTTTGCCAACTTCATGAGAGTTTCACGTCTCAACGTTTCAGCTAAAACAGCTTCTTTGATTTGCTCTGCCC
>CAMCYT010000079.1 GCA_945885485.1 Prosthecobacter debontii | reverse complement strand
CATCTTGGCAAGATTTGGAAAGCATATTTTCCGATTCATTACGCATATTTAACTATTCATTGACTTTTCAGACATCAAGCATATGAGGGTGGTGTAATAAAAATAATTATGAAAATTAAACCCATTAAATCAACTGTCAGTCTGCTTCGCATGATCAGATTCCTGCCCACCTTTTTTATCACGGGCTTCGCAATCACTCCTTCTATCACGTTGGCGGCCCCAGTCATCCGTGATCTCGATGGTGACGGCATACCCAATTCCACGGATAAGGATATTGATAATGACGGCACTCCTAATAGTAAAGACCTCAACGTCGATGGCGGTATTGCTCGCTCCGGGCCATTTAAAAGAACTTATATCGGAGACTCGCTTCCTAATAATGACATCAATGAACTTGATATTGACGACGACGGACTTGATGATGATTCGCCCGCTGAACTCGATATAGACGGAGACGGACTCGCAGATGATTCATCTAAGGAGAAGGATGTAGATGGCGATAAAAAGAATGATGATGCTTCATCTGAACTAAACATTGATGGTGACGGACTGGACGACAACTCTATCGATGAAACAGATATCGACGGAGATGGCCTCGACGATGATGATGCGGATGAAACAGATATCGATAGCGATGACAAATTAGATGACGCTAAAAACGAGAAAGATATCGACGGAGATGGTCTTGATGATAACTCTATTAATGAGGACGATATCGACGGCGACGGCTTTGATGACGACTCGCTTGATGAGGATGATATCGACGGTGACGGACTTGATGATGACTCGCTTGATGAGGATGATATCGACGGTGACGGACTTGATGATAACTCCATAAACGAGAAAGATATCGACGGCGACGGACTTGATGATGACTCTGATGAAGATACTGATGGCGACGGAAAAAATGCCGATGAAGATGATGATGACGACGGTGATGATTCACTCGACGATGATGATTCCGATGATGATGGTGATGGAACTTCAGACGAAGACGAAAACGAAGACAGGTAATTTCATTCCTTGTTCGAGAAACAAGTTTAAGCTCGCCTTAATCACATGAATTCATGAGCCGGGACGAATATCGTTCCGGCTCATTTTTATAAAAATTTTGTTTTATATGATTACGCCAAGTCATCGTTTGATATGGATAGCCTTTTTTTGCGGGCTAGCACTTGGCGGAGTTGGGATGATTATCATTCGTCCTAATCCAACTTCAGATTCATCCAAAAATACAACTAAGTTAACCAAATACAATAAATCCAGATCATCGATTCCTGATGACGTTCAAACTCTCAGAAAAAATGATCGTTCCCGATCATTAATTGATCTCGCCAAGAAACTAGGGCAGTCCGATCCGGCAGCTGGCTGGAAGCACGGGATGAACCTAAATAATCTAAATGATCGCGCTGAGTTCATGGCTGAACTCATGAGTTCATGGGCAAGCGTAGATCCAGATTCAGCTTTAGCAAAGGCTAGCGAGCTTGGTTCTGGACAACTTAAAACCGAGTGTATTGCGGCTGCTTGTGGTGGTTGGGCCTCACGTGATCCGATGGCTGCAGCAAAATGGGTAGAGGACAATCTCACCGGTCCATCTAAAACTCAGTCATCCGCTGCAATTGCAAGTGCTTGGGCAGAGTTTGCTCCAGATAAAGCCACGATATGGTCAAGTTCTCTCCCACCCGGAACCACCTCGCAAGCAGCCCTCTCAAAAGCACTTAAAGTATGGGTAGATAGTGATCCGAAAGCCGCTTCCGATTGGGCTGCATCACAACCAGAGGGAGACAAGCGAAGCACGGCCTTACTTCAGCTCGCTGTCGAGTGGGCTGATCAAGATCCAACTGGTGCTAGCGAATGGATTGCAAATAAAGCAGGCACAGAAGAAGGCTCCGAAATGGTGGATGTCCTTCTAAATCGCTGGTCTGCCGATGATCCGGTTTCTGCTGCAAATTGGGTAAAGTCTCTCCCAGCAGATCAACAAGACGAAGCCTACTCCATGGTATTAAGTGTGTGGGGCGCTTCTGATCCAGCTAGCGCCTCGACCTGGGTCAGTCATTTTCCTCCCAGTAAAACCCGTGAACAAGCCATTACCACTCTAGCCGAAACTTGGGCAGGCATCAACCCTCAAGCAGCTGTTAGCTGGACACTTGATCTACCCGATTCAGCAGAAAAGAACAAAGCTCTTGATCAATCCGTTCGTGTTTGGGCGCTAAACGAGCGTGATTCTGCCAGTGCTTGGATTAACTCTCAATCTGTAGGACCAGATGCTGATAAACTACGTTCAACTGCATCTATTGTCATCGCTGAGCATAATCCGAAAGACGCCGCTCAGATGGCTAACGCTATCAGCAACCCATCAACTCGTCAGGATGCGATCGTTAATGTCGTTCGCCAATGGCGAAAAAAAGATCCCAAGGGAGCGTCAGAGTGGATAAATCAACAATCGTTTGATACTACAACATTGCAACGACTCGAGCCGTGATGAATTTAAAATTCTTCTACTCCCCACTTCCTGCCGATGAAAACTAGATCCTTTTATTCGTAGATCTTGGTAACAAAACTCGGACTTTCATGCGAAGTCTACATTACTAGATCTCACCCATCATCCCCTCACAAACTCTCAACGCATCCAGATTCCCTTTCACATCATGCACACGATGAAGCATAATTCCTTGCTGTCTTGCGAGTGCGGTAACAGCGGCTGTTGCGGAATCCCGATCCGTCGGTTGCGGTGCATCGATGAGTCTTGCGAAAAACGATTTCCGAGAAACTCCTAACAACAACGGCTGACCATCAGGCGCAAGTTGATCCAGATGTTTCAACAACGTAAGATTATGATCCAAGGTTTTTCCAAAACCGATACCGGGATCGAAACAGATTCGTTCTTTGTGAATTCCAGCAGCGATCAGCGTCGCCAAACGCTCTTCAAAAAACGCACGAATTTCACTGACCACTTCATGATAGGTTGGATTTTTTTGCATGGTTTCCGGCGAGCCTTGCATGTGCATCACCACCAACCCGCAATCGCTTTTCGCACAGACCGAGATCATTTCTGGATCGGCTGTTAAACCGGAAACATCATTAACGATATCCACGCCTGCCAAAATCGCAGCCTCTGCAACACCTGCCTTTTTGGTATCAATCGAAATCAACCCATCCCATTCCCTCTTCAACAGTTCGATGACTGGAATCGTTCGCTTCAGTTCTTCTACTTCCGAAACCTCCGCCGCACCGGGTCGGGTCGATTCACCTCCGATATCGATCATCCACGCGCCTTGCTGGATCATTTCACGTGCTTGAACCATCGCCTTTTCGATATCATCAAAACATCCACCATCCGAAAAAGAATCCGGCGTGACGTTGAGAATCCCCATCACTTGCGCACGACGCGAGAGATCGACCACTTTTCCATTCACTTTCCAAATCATCCGCGCACACGCTAACGAATCGCAGCTTGAATGTAAGAGCAAAAATTCCTCGCGCTTTTCCAAAACCCGTCCATTTTCTAATCATGTCTTGGAACGATACATTCATGGAAATCTTCGCCCGCTGTGCCAATGCTTATCAGGTGGGGAATTTTGATTACGAAAAAGACTACTCCGCGCAGGATCTGGCTTTCTTGAAAAACATCGGCTACAAACCTCGCGAGTTTTTCGATTTCATCGAGGACTACATTGACGAAGGCGAGCCACTCCCCTCTACCGCACTGCTCATTGCTGCTGCGCGCCGTGACTATTTTCTCGTCCAACAGCACGGCACTGCCAGCGACAACATCATTACCCGCGACGACCTGCCTTCGTTTGGTGAGGAAATGGATGGAATCCCCTATTTACCGCGAGTTCTCGCCAAGGCCCGCGGCAAAATCAGAGGAGAACTCGATCCCGATATCATGTTCGGTTGTGGAGGGGATCGGAATTTCTTCTCGAAAAACGGCAATATCGAACCCGCCGATTTCCTTCGCCACGTATGGGCGGCAGGTGCGAATGACCAAAAAGTTGCCGATTGGGTGAAGATCTGCCGCGGTTGAGTTGATTTTTATATTCGGAAAGCGAAAAAGCGGAAAAACCCCGCTTTACAAGACCCCTGCTCTTACCCATATTCCGCCGTCCATGACTTTCTTAGCACTCAACTGGCTCAACCTCAGTATCACTTTACTCCTCGTCGTTTTCGTCGCCGTCTGCCTTTTGATGGGCCTCCTAGTCCTAATGCAACGCCCGAAACAAGAAGGCCTTGGTGCCGCTTTCGGTGGAGGTATGACCGATCAAGTATTCGGAGCCAGAACCACCGACGTACTTCAAAAAGGCACAATTTATTTGGGTTCCTTGTTTTTCATTCTCGCCTTCACCCTGGCGATTTTATTGTCGAAGCAGGACAAGTCGAAATCCTTACTCGAAGATAAAAAAGACGTAGCTAAAGAGGTTGAGAAAAAGCCTGAGACTATCGTTGAAATGCCAGTTGAGCCGACTCAGCCAAATTCATTAGTTAATGAACTCCCTGTAGCCCCAACTCCTGCGCCTGCACCTGAGACAGTCCCTCCAACCGAGACGCCTGCTGTTCCTAAAAACTAAAGCAGAAATGCGAGAGAAGGCACATTCGTGCTGATCTGAACAAGGTATTCCAAGAATCCAATATGTGCCCAGCAACCATGGATTTATCCAGCCTTGGAACTAGCGTTAATATGCTTTGTTGACCTTTTCACTATTCAATCTTCATTATTGACTCCGCTTCGCTCCGTCCAAGCAATTACGTCTTCGCCTAAATTCTGATTGCTCGTAAAACTCGCTTTGCTTTCACTATTCAATCTATTGCTTGCACGCAGGCAAAGTACACGTTTAGGCTGTCCCCAGCATATGAGTGAACGACGGGTTGTAATTACTGGCATTGGTTGTATTTCGCCTTTGGGAAATGATCTCAAGACGACATGGGATGGATTGAAAAATGGACGCAGCGGTGTCCGCAAAATCCAAGCGATCGATACCGAACTGTTCGAATGCAAGATCGCAGGTGAAATCCGCGACTTCAACGCAGACGGATACTTCAACGTCCCTAAAGACGCCCGCCGTTCCGATCGCTACGTGCAATACGCAGTCGCAGCTTCCAAAATGGCCATGGCAGACTCCGGTCTCGATAAGGAAAAAATCGATTCACGCCGCTATGGTGTAATGGTCGGCAGTGGCATCGGCGGACTCTCGACACTCGAGCGTGAACATTCGGTTTACATCGAAAAAGGCCCGCGCCGCGTTTCCCCTTTCACTATCCCGATGATGATTTCCAACATCGCCTCCGGTATCATCTCCATGGAACACGGTCTCCGCGGCCCAAACATGGTCATCGTCACTGCTTGCGCGACGTCAAACCACAACATCGGCGAAGCATGGCGCATCATCAAATTCGGCGATGCAGATGGCTTCCTCTGCGGTGGTGCAGAAGCAGCAGTCCTCCCGATGGGACTTTGCGGCTTCGCAAGTATGAAAGCACTCAGCACCCGAAACGACGATCCAGAAGGTGCTTCTCGTCCGTTTGATAAAAACCGCGACGGCTTCGTGATGGGCGAAGGCGCAGGTGTGGTCATGATCGAAGAACTCGAAACAGCAAAAGCTCGCGGTGCTAAAATCTACGCCGAGCTCATCGGTTATGGCGTCAGCGCAGATGCCTATCACCTCAGTGCACCATCTCCCGACGGCAGCGGCCCAGCCTACGCAATCGGCATGGCTCTCAAACACGGCAAAATCAATCCCGAAGAAGTTCAATACCTCAACGCCCACGCCACCTCAACCGGCCTCGGCGACGTCGCGGAAACCAAAGCGATCAAACTCGCTTTCGGCGACTATGCAAAAAACGGCCTGATGGTCAGTTCCACCAAATCCATGACAGGTCACATGCTCGGTGCAGCAGGCGGTATCGAACTCATCGCCAGCGTCATGGCTATCGTCGATGGTGTGGTTCCTCCAACCATCAACATCGAAGAACAAGATCCTGAATGCGATCTCGATGTTGTCCCTAACGTCGCGCGTGAAATCCCCATCAAAGTTGCTCTCAGCAACAGCTTCGGCTTCGGCGGACACAACGCCTCCGTATTGGTCAAAAAATTCGAGGACTAAACTTTTGAAAAAGCAACACTCGTCGCCGAGGGTGAAATGATTAGCGTAAACTTCGACTCCACCGGAAGCCCCGCCGCCATCACCGAAAGCGAACGCACCAAACTCTCTGCTAAATTTTAAGCCGATTTTTTTGTGATTAGAAATCTTCCTACACTTCTATAAAATTGAACCACGGAATACACAGAATACACGGAGTGAGCGCTATCACACTTTTCCTTTCTATCCCCCCACAACCACAGTCTTCATTCCTTGTATTCTGTGCATTCCGTGGTTAAAAATTCTCAATCTGAAATCAATAACCCCAACTGCCGATCAAATCATGAACCCAGCAGAACCCGAAATCGGCGGCCGGATCTTTCTTGTCCCAACCCCCATCGGCAATCTCGGCGACATGACCCTGCGCGCGGTGGAGGTTTTGAAAAACGCGGATCGGATCGCTTGCGAAGACACTCGCCACTCCGGCATCCTGCTCGCGCATCACGGCATTTCAGGAAAGCCTTTAGTCTCGCTCCACGAGCACAACGAAGCCCGTAAAGCTCCCGAACTCGTCGCCGCTGCAAAATCCGGCGAACGTATCGCCTTTATCAGTGATGCCGGCATGCCCGGAGTTTCCGATCCCGGATACCGCCTCGTCCAAGCCTGCTTGGAAGCCGATGTCCCCTTCGAAGTCCTACCCGGCCCCTCCGCCGTTCTAACAGCTCTGATCGGCTCCGGCTTACCCTGCCACGCGTTTCGTTACGGCGGGTTTCTCTCCGTGAAATCCGGCAAACGCCGCAGCGCCATGCAGGAAATCATCGACAGCGGCGAAACCGGGATATTCTTCGAGAGCCCCCACCGCATCGTCTCGACCCTGAAAATTTTAGAGGAAATCGCCCCCACCGCGAAAGTCTGTGTCGCCCGCGAACTTACTAAGAAATTCGAAACCTACCACCGCGGCACCGCCAAAGAACTCCTCGAATGGTTCGAAGCCCGCACGCCCAAAGGCGAAATGGTGATTCTCATCAATGGCGCGTGAGTCAGATACGTTGCAACATCGCGAGACCATGACTCGTATGAATTCTGTCTCATACCACGATTCGAAACCCATGTTAACTCCATTCTTCAAGACCTTAGCGGCATTAACTTTTGTATTCATTATCTCCCCCCATGCAACAGGCGCTGAAGCCCTTAAACCCAATCTGATTTTCATCCTCTCCGACGATGTATCAATGGGAGATCTAGGAGCTTATGGACAAAAACTCATTCAAACGCCAAATCTCGATCAACTCTGCAAAGAAGGCACGCGATACACTTCCGCCTACACTGGGACGAGCGTCTGCGCTCCTGCGCGTAGTTCATTTTTCACAGGTCTGCACATGGGGCATTGCCCAACCCGCGCAAACCGGGAAATCAAACCAGAAGGCCAACTACCTATTCCTGAAAACACGGTCACTGTTGGAAGCGTGCTTAAGAGTGCAGGTTACCAAACTGCAACGATGGGCAAATGGGGCATGGGTATGTTCGATACGAGTGGCAGCCCACTCAAAAACGGCATCGACCATTTCTTTGGCTACAACTGCCAACGACACGCCCACAGCTATTTTCCAACCTATCTCTATAATAACGACAAGCGCTTCGAAATTACTGAAAATGCCAACGGACAGAAAAAAGTTTATGCTCAGAATCTCATCCAAGAAGACGTGCTAAAATGGGTGAATCAACAAGGAGATAAACCCTTCTTCCTATTCTATGCCGTGACCCTACCGCATGGTAATTTCGAAATCGATAACCAAGGAATTTACGCTGATAAGCCATGGTCTGAAAAAGAAAAGAACTATGCCGCGATGGTCACGCGACTCGATTCAGATGTCGGAGCTCTAGTTAAACTACTAAAAGAAAAAGGTATCGCAGAGAACACGCTGATTGTTTTCTCCGGCGACAACGGTTCTTCATTCTCTCCCGACAGTGACATCGGCAATCGATTCAATCAGGCGATGGATGGCAAACTTCGCGGTTTTAAACGCGGAATGTATGAAGGTGCCCTTCGCCAAGCATCCTTTGCTTGGTGGCCTGGAACAGTCGCCGCGAATCGTGTGTCTGATGAGCCTTGGGCATTTTGGGATATTCTCCCAACATTCGCGGAACTCTCAGGTGCGAAGTTGCCGAATGAGTTCAAACCAGATGGGAAGTCTCTGGTCGAATTTTTCAAAGGAGGCCCAGCACCGAAACGTGATTATTTCTATTGGGAACTCCACGAAGGAGGAGCCATCCAATCTCTGCGTTGGGATGATTGGAAAGCAGTTCGTCCAGGCCCAGGTAAACCCGTTGAACTCTACGACCTCTCAAAGGATCCCAGTGAAGCTAAGAACCTCGCTGAAACCAATCCCGCGCAGATTGCGAAAGCAGTGGCAATGATGAACCAAGCCCGCACCCCTCATCTACTCTGGCCCGACCCCGCCATTGCAGTAGCTAAGAAGGCCAATAAGGAAAAAACTAAGCCGTAGACTCATTCTCATGAACGGTGCGTGACTTTCTACGCCCGCTATCCCACAAGCTTCGCATGAAAAAATTATTTCCACTCACCTCCGCCACACACAAACCCGCCCGCGTCCTCGAAGGCATCAAGGCCGACATCCGCAAATACCTCAAACGCGAGCGTCGCAAACCCCTCCCTGAAGAAACCGATTTCTGGGATTTTGACTGCCGCGCCGGCAAAGATGCCGAAACCGCCCAAACTATCCACGTCTCTGAAATCACCAAACCCGTCGATGCCGCAGCAGCGAACGGATGGGATGCCGTCTACATCGAAATCCTAGCCAAACCCGCCAAACGGACCGCGAAGGAAAAAGAAGCAACTGAGCCTGAATCTTAGTTTCGGTAGTTTTTTCACCGCAGATACGCAGAGGTCGCAAAGGATCGCAGAGTTAAAAAGATGACATATCTTTGTTCAAATTGAACCGTGAGCACTGCATTTTCATAACTTTAAGATTTGGAATATTCTGCTCCGCGTCCCTCAGCGACCTCCGCGCCTCCGCGGTGAAAATATTCAAACCCAATCGAGGTTTACGGAATGATTAAAAACTCTTCTGACTTTGCTGGACGAATCGCAAAAAAGCCGCTTGAGTTCCTCCGCTTCAGCAAACAAGCAATGCCGCCGTGGTGAAATGGTAGACACTGCGGATTTAAAATCCGTTTCCTTCAACGGAGTGCCGGTTCGAGTCCGGCCGGCGGTATTCTTTTTTAACTAAGCTCGATCCAAAAAATTACGGATCAAACGCAAGCCAGCGTCTTGGCTTTTTTCCGGGTGAAACTGGCAGGCCAGAATTTTTCCTTTCTCGACCGAAGCGGCAAATTCCTCTCCTGCATAATTCGTGAGGGAAACGTGCCAGGTCGGATCTTCGAGCACGGGATAATACGAGTGCACGAAATAGAAATACGGCTCTTTGCCGAGACCTTCCCAGAAAGGCGAAACAGGTTGATCCGGACAAGCGGCGTTCCATCCCATTTGCGGGATTTTCTTTCCGGTCTCTTCACGAAATCGAACACAGTTTCCTTTGATCAATCCGAGTCCTTCCACTTCCGGTGCCTCGACGCTGCCTTCAAACAAAATTTGATAGCCCACGCAGATTCCGAAATACGGTTTCCCTGCAGCCAGCCACTGTTTCAGAGCATCGACCAAACCACGCTTGTCCAACTGAGCCATGACATCGCCGAACTCTCCCTGTCCGGGAAGAATGAGATGCGTTAGGCCTTCGAGTTGCTCTGGCCGACTCACAACCACAGGATCCACCTCAAGCGCGTGCAAAGCATTTGCCACACTGCGGAGGTTGCCGCCGCCGTAATCTAACAATCCAACCTTCACAACGCTTCTTTAGTGCTGGGAATCCCTTTGACCCGTGCATCTTTTTCACAGGCTTCACGAAGTGCCCTGGCAAGGCCTTTGAAAATCGCTTCTGCCACGTGGTGACCGTCACGACCATAAAGCACCTCAACGTGGATGTTGGCGCGCAAGTTCGATGCCAGCGCACGGCAAAATTCCTCAACCAAGGAAAACGGCATATTCGGTGCGGAAGGTGTCCCTGCTGGCGCACGAAACTCCAAGTGCGGGCGATTGCTCAAATCCACCACCACACGTGCTAAAGTTTCATCCATCGGTAAATACGCACAACCATATCGACGGATCCCTTTTTTGGTTCCCAACGCCTCGCGCATGCATTCCCCGAGCACGATTCCTGTGTCT